>JACMIX010000508.1 GCA_014380935.1 Gloeobacterales cyanobacterium ES-bin-141
AAAAACTGGGCTGCTACCCCCTTAGGGGACATTCGGGAGTGGCCGGACGCCCTGCGCACTGCGGTGAGCATCTGCCTCAACTCGCGCTTTCCGATGGTGCTGTGGTGGGGCCGGGAACTGGTCATGCTCTACAACGACGCCTGGCGGCCAGTGCTGGGGCTCACCAAGCATCCCCGCGCCCTCGGTAGCCCCGGTCGCGAAATCTGGCCCGAAGTCTGGGACATCATCGGAGCGCAACTAAACGGAGTACTGGAGCGCGGTGAGGCGAGTTGGTCAGAGGATTTGCTCCTCGTGCTGGAGCGCAATGGCTTTGCCGAGGAGGCGTACTTCACCTACTCCTACAGCCCGATTAAAGACGGGGAGGGCCGCATCGGCGGCGTGTTTTCGGCCGTGAGCGAGACCAGCGAGCGGGTAATCTCCGAGCGCCGATTGGCCGAGCTCAAAGAGCTGGCTGAGCGGGCAGCGGCGGTGAAAACTGTAGAAGGGGCCTGTGCCGGGGTCGCAGAAGTCCTGGGCCGTGCCGACGCGGACGCTGCTTTCGCCCTTTTGTACCTGGCTACAGAAGATGGACGAAGCCTGCGGCTGGTCGCGTCTACAGGTCTGGCCGGTCCTGATGAGGTAGGTCCGGACACGCAAGATCCCTGGCGGTTGTTCGAGGCCGTGAATGGCAAGGCAGTCGTGATAGAACTGGCCGGGCGCTTCGGGCCGCTGCCCGGCGGGCGCTGGCCCGAGCCATGTGCCCGAGCGCTGGTGTTGCCGGTGGCAAAGGCCGCCCAGGAGGCCGCGACGGGGGTGCTGGTGTTGGGCCTCAGTCCGCGGCTCGCGTTCGATTCGGGCTACCGCACCTTCGCCGAACTTGTAGCGGCCCAGGCAGCGACAGCGGTGGCGAACGCACGGGTATATGAGGAAGAACGGCGCCGGGTAGAGGTCCTGGCCGAACTCGATCAGGCGAAGACGGCTTTTTTCTCGAACGTGAGCCACGAATTTCGCACGCCGCTTACCCTGATGCTCGGCCCTCTAGAAGAAACCCTGTCGGCCCCGGACTCCATCGCGCCGCAGGACTTCGAGCGGTTGCGGATGGTCCAGCGCAACGGCTTGCGGCTATTGAAGTTGGTCAATACGCTCCTGGATTTTTCGCGCCTCGAAGCAGGCAGGGTCCGGGCGAGCTATGAGCCGACCGACCTCGCTGCTTACACGACCGAGTTGGCCTCCGTGTTCCGTTCTGCCATCGAGCAGGCGGGCTTGCGCCTGGTAATCGACTGCCCGGTACTCCCCGAGCCCATGTACGTAGACCGGGATATGTGGGAGAAGATCGTTCTCAACTTGCTCTCCAATGCCCTCAAGTACACCTTCGAAGGAGAGATAGCCGTCTCGCTGGTAGCGGACGTAGAGGCAGTGCATCTGCAGGTGCGCGACACTGGCACAGGTATTCCCGAGCATGAGTTACCGCGGCTATTCGAGCGCTTCCACCGAGTGGAAGGGGCGCGCGGGCGTACCCACGAGGGCACGGGCATCGGTCTGGCGCTGGTGGTGGAACTTGTGAAGCTCCACAGCGGCAGCATCGGGGTGGACAGTGTCTTGAACGAAGGCAGCACTTTTCGCGTTTCGATTCCTCGGGGAAACGCTCACCTGCCCACTGAACGCATCAGTCTTCCCGGCAACCTGTCCTCCACAGCTCTGGGGGCAATGCCTTATGTCGAAGAGGCGCTGCGATGGCTACCCGCCGCACCGGATGAGGACCTGCAAGCCCCGGAGCACTGGTTCCCCACCGTGGCGGAAGGCCCGGTGCAAGCTTCCCGCGCCAAATCCCACCCCGAATCGCGAGTGATCCTCGCCGATGACAACGCCGACATGCGCGAGTACGTCTCCCGGCTTCTTACTGAGCGTTACGCGGTCGAAGCGGTGGGGGACGGGCTTTCGGCCCTTGCGGCGGCTACTCGCGAGCCGCCCGATCTGATACTGAGTGATGTGATGATGCCCGGCATGGATGGCTTCGCGCTGATCCGGGCATTGCGCGAGCAGCCCCGGACCCGCGAGGTACCGGTAATCTTGCTTTCTGCCCGTGCGGGAGAAGAATCGCGCATCGAAGGATTGCAGTCAGGGGCGGACGATTACCTGGTCAAGCCCTTCTCGGCCCGGGAACTGCTCGCCCGGGTGGAGGCCAACCTTACCCTTGCGCGCCTGCGCAGACAGGCGGCTGAGTCGGAGCGCGAAGCCCGGCGGGTGGCAGAGACCGCCCAGAAGCGAGTGAGCGACATCCTCGAGAGTATCAGCGACAATTTCATCGCCCTCGATCGCGATTGGCGCGTCACCTATGTCAACGCGGCAGCGGCACGACTCAATGGACTTGCTCCCGAGCAAATCCTGGGCAGGACCCATTGGGAGGTATGGCCGCAATCGGTGGGCACTGAGATCGAGTGGCAGTACCGCCGGGCGCTTGATAAACAAATACCCGCGCACTTCGAAATCTTCTACGGGCCGTTGAACCGCTGGGTGGAGATCCACGCCTATCCTTCCATTGAAGGCTTAAGCATCTACTTTCATGACGTCACCGAGCGCAAGCGCACCGAGCAGGCCCTTGCTCAACAGAGCGAACGCCTGATCGAGGCCAACCGCCTCAAAGACGAGTTTCTGGCCACAGTGAGCCATGAGTTGCGTACTCCTCTCAACGCTATCCTCGGTTGGACCCAGATGCTGCTCGCGGGGAAAGTAGCACAGGTGGCAGTTCACCGCGCCCTGGAGACTATCGAGCGCAACGCCCGCACGCAAAACCAACTCATCGAAGACATTCTGGACGTCTCGCGGATCATCTCGGGGAAACTACGGCTAGAAGTGCAGCCCGTGGATCTGATTACCGTGGTCGAGGCAGCTCTTGACACGGTCCACCCGGCAGCCGAGGCCAAAGGTATCGAGATTACTACCGTGCTGGACCCCGGGGCGGGCCCGGTAGCAGGGGACTCCGGTCGATTGCAGCAGGTGGTGTGGAACCTGCTTTCCAATGCGGTGAAATTTACTCCCAAGGGTGGTCGGGTACAGGTACAGTTGCTGCGGGTCAACTCGCATATTGAGATCGTCGTGAGTGACACCGGAGTCGGTATTGCTCAGGCCCTGTTGCCACACATCTTCGAGCGCTTCCGACAGGGAGATAGTAGTTCCTCGCGTTCGTAAGGAGGCTTAGGATTGGGTCTTGCGATTGTGCGCCATCTGGTGGAACTGCACGGGGGAAGCGTGGTTGCCGAGAGCGCCGGAGAGGGTCAGGGGCTAGGGGTTACAAAACTTGTCGCGTCGGGAAGCTTCTAGCTTGAGAAGTACTGCTACACACCGGTAGAGTGGCTTCCGTCTAGAAGGGCAGTTTGGAATGCCCGGTCACGCGCCAGGCACTCCTCGGGTAAACCCCATGATGACTCAGCACCGGTTCACTGAGCAGTTCACAGGTCCACTGTTTGCCGGCCAGTTTGCGGCGCTCTACTATCAGCGCTTCAGTGGTCGCCTGGATGTGCAGGCCACGGACGAACAGCCCCTGTTGTGGGGCATCTATTTTTACATGGGTCGCATCCTCTACATCTCGGGTGGCAGACATCCCCAACGCCGTTTGCGCCGTCAGTTTGCACAACACTGCCCTCAATTTGATGTCCATGAACTGACGGCACTCGCCGCTTACACGCTGGTAACCGGCGAGTGCTGGGAATACCAGTTTCTCTGCGCTCTGCTCGACAAAGGCATCGTCACGCGCGAGCAGGTCGTTGCAATCGTCCGCTCGACCATCGATGAGACCCTGCTCGACCTGATTCAAGTAGACGGGCTCAGCTTTCAAAGCCACGAGCGACTATTGCCGCAGGTGCAGTTGACAGTGCTCAGCATCGAGCCGGTTCTGCAAAACCTACAGCAATCCTGGCGGTCGTGGTGCACAACCGGGCTGCACGGACAGGCGCTGCACCGGACCCCCGTTATCAAGATGCCCACCGAACTGCACAAGCAGGTCTCCCCCGCGGTCTACCAGTCCCTCAAGACCTGGATGGACGGACAACGTACCCTGCGTGACATCGCTACCCAGATGCGACAGGACATAACGACGCTTTCGTGTTCACTCGTGCCCTACCTTCAGCAGGGCCTCATCGAGTTGGTTCCGGTTCCTGATGCACCTGCCCTCGCACCATCGCCCAAACCGGTCTTACTCCCGCCCACCGGTCCGCTAATTGCCTGTGTGGACGATAGCCCCCAAGTCTGCCAGATGATGAAGCAGCTCCTCACCTCGGCCGGGTACCGCTTCGTTGCAATCCAAGAATCCGTCCGGGCCATGCCGATTCTTTTACAGCAAAAGCCTGACTTAATCTTCCTCGATCTGGTTATGCCCGATACCAACGGCTACGAGGTGTGCTCACAGTTGCGCCGGGTGTCTGCTTTTAAAGACATTCCGGTCTTGATCCTGACCGGCAACGACGGGCTCAGCGACCGCATCCGCGCCAGGGTTGCCGGCTCCACTGACTTCATCAGAAAACCTATCGAGTCCACCACGCTGCTTGCGGCGGTCCGTAAGTACCTCTATCAGCCCATGCCCCAACTATTCTGAGCAGACCATTCATGAGGACAAGCGGCTGATGGCTCTCAAAGTCGATCAACTGGTGAGCGAGCAGGAACTGCTGATTAAACCTTGCGATCCAGTACCCATGCTGCCGCCATACTGGCTCGGACGCAAATACTGGGGGATGGAAGTGTGATTCCCGTTGCCGATACAACCGGTCTCCTGCAACACATCCTTTGCTCAGATCTGAGAAACAGGAAAGAGAATTTGTAGGGGGTAAACCTCTTTCCCGTTCTCTATAGTCAACACGCTGTACGAAGTCCGAAACACCACCATACTGGGGAAATCTGGACTTGTATGCGAATATCCGTCCCTGGAGGTATGTCTCTGGGTAGAGGCTGTTCACCGGCGGGATGGGCGTTCTACGATCAGCAGCGCAATGCCCGCAGCCAGGGCGAAGCCGCTACCGAGTAGAAAAGCGGTATAGGAGCCATACCTCTCCCACAACCACCCGGCGAGCAGGCTGGCTGGTAGAAGGGCTCCTCCCACGACTAAATTGAGCAGTCCAAAAGCCGTACCGCGCAGGTCCGCCGGTACTCGGTCTGCAATCAGGGCACTGAGCGCTCCCTGACTCAGACCCAGATACAGGCCGTACAGAGCAAACAGACTCCAGATCTGCCAGGGGGCGTTTGCAAAGGCAAAGCCCAAGTAGACGAGAGCGTACAAAAACAATCCCCCGGCAAGCAACCCCGTACGCCCAACCCGGTCGGAGAGAACGCCCAGCGGATAGGCACTCAGCGAGTAAGCCAGGTTGAGCACGACGAGCGTGAGCGGTACGAGGGTGTTTCCGATACCTACCTCTGTGGCGCGCAGCAGCAAAAACGCTTCACTGGAGTTGCCCAGGTTAAACAGCAAGGCTACCCAGAGCAGTACCCAGTACTCGCGGCTCAACCGCTTGCGATCTTCCCAGCGCAAGGGCTTGGCCCGCTTTTCACCCGTTGCGGGCTCACTGACTCCCCGCACCAGCAAGACCACGCCGAGCAATGCGGGTACGAGCGCACAGGTAAAGACAAACCGGTAATCATCTCCCGATGCCGCCATCAGAACGAACGCCGCGATCGGTCCGCTAAAAGAGCCGACCGTGTCGAGGGACTGGCGTAACCCGTAAGCGGCACCCCGTAGCTCAGGTGGGGTCGAGTCGGCAACCAGCGCGTCGCGGGGAGCCCCCCGAATACCCTTACCGATCCGATCCCCGAAGCGGGCGACAAAGACCCAGGTGGGACTCGTAGCGAAGATAAACAGGGGTTTGACGAGTGCTGAGAGACCGTATCCGAATACGGCCAGGGACTTGCGCCGCCCCAGGTAGTCACTGAGCGTCCCGGAGAAGACCTTGACGAGCGATGCGGTCGTCTCGGCAATGCCCTCGATGATCCCAACCGTCCAGACACTGGCTCCCAGAACGGTGACCAGGAACAGGGGCAGTAATGACTGGACCATCTTGGAACTGATATCAGTCAGGAGACTGACCGAGCCCAATACCCAGACATTGCGCGGGACTTTCCAGGCAGACAACATGCAGCACCAGCAGTACTCCAGACAGATCCTACTGTGATGAGGTTAATCCCCGTTGCGGTTACTGCCAGATAAGGTGCATTCGCTTAATTTCGTTGACGGTTGCATCGACCGCCAACTCAAGACAGCCTGTACAACTCAGCCTGATACCAGTAGGTCAGGATCTGAGCGTAGTTCCAGCCTGCCTGGGCCATTTGCTGGGAGACCTTCTGGCTCATCATGGCACCCTTGCGTACGGGTAACTGGTACTGGCCGTAAGACACCCAGCCTTTGATGCCGTCGGCCCGGTAGTTGCCGTGGACCTTGGCGTAGTTGAGGATGATGCCCCGAGTCTGGGCGACTGCCTGGTCTGTGCGGGAATCGGTGAGCGTGAAGCTGCGCCCTGTCCTGGCATCGTAACGGGCGAATCCGCCGTACACCTGGTCCATCACCGTATCTACCAGGTCGTAGCCGGGTCCCCACTTGCGACGTTGAAAACTCGTCAGCGCATACGTGCGTGCCGCCACTGCCTGGGCCATCAGGGCGTGCTGGTTCCAACTGGCGGGCATCTCACGCGGTACTACACCCCGCAGGTACGTCTCGAGGGCCACGAAGTTGATCGCCGCTACCCCGCTCTTCAGGCGGGCAAACTGCATCGCCTCGGGATACCACCGGTCTCCTACCATGACCAATCCGCCCTCGGGCAGGCGCAATGTCCCGGCTGTCCGGGGAGTGACCGTGAACCACTGCAAAGGACTCAAAGTTACGACCGTGCCGTCGTCCTGGACCAGTTGAGCCGTGGCGGAGACCGCGACCATTATGCTCGCCTTGGGTCCCTCAACCAGTACCCGCAGGGGATACTGGGCCGCATCGGCCCTGGCCGGGTCAACCCACAGGAGCAATAGACACCAGGCGAGGACCCACCACCACTTGGACATAAAAAGTGTGTGTAGACGATGCTTGCCTGTGAATGATCCTGTCATCTTGATGTTCCCGGGGGTATCGGCGTGATGCCTTAGTGAGAGTAACCTCAGAGTACCCGGTCATTCAAGGACTTCCGCTCCCGGAACCTAAAATTTGAGGGCAGCTTTGAAGACCCGACACAGTCAGCACCCATCCCATCAGGATAAGTAGAATGCCTGCCCTTTTGAGCGACCCCTTTTTGCAATTGCCGACGGCATCCTCGGTTCGCGTCGTCTGGTTCACTGAGTTTGCAGGTACCCTTCACACGGTCAGCTACGGCCCCGACTTCGAGCGCATCGCTGTCGCGACCACCACAAAGCTCAGCCGCCTGTCCGAGGACCGGCACTCCTACGTAGGAGTTCAGAGTGGGGACGGTCGCCAGTACCAGAACGTCACCCGCCGCGACGTCTGGCGCCACGAGGCAGAGGTTACCGGACTGACTTCGGGTGTGCGGCTGCCTTATCGTGTGACAAGCGTAGATGACGAGGCGGTCAGCAGCCGCGCTTTTACCCTGGCACCCCTGCCTGTGCCCGGCACTCCGCTCAAAATCTTGCTCACCTCTGACCACCAACTGATGCCAATGACCGCGGCTAACCTTCAGATGGTCGAGCAGACCGTGGGCCGGGTGGACGCGGTATTCTTTGCCGGCGATCTCGTAAACATGCCTGACCGTGCCTCAGAGTGGTTCGACGATATCCGCGGCAGTGCCTTTTTCCCTGTCCTCCAGGGTCGTGCGTACCGGACTTTGGGTGAGCACACCTACCGGGGGGGCGAAGTACTTCAGCACGCCCCTCTGTACACGGCGATCGGCAACCACGAAGTGATGGGAGTCGCCAGCGAGATGAGATTGAGCCTGGATGCGCGCCCCCGCGCAGTGGCCCTCGGACTCAACAGCCTGCCCGAGCAGACACCCGAGCCGTGGCTGCTTAATAATTCTTTCAACACTTTGACTTACGAAGAACTTCTGACCCTGCCGCCTTCGAGCGGTGGCGGACGGTACTACGCGGTGACCTTTGGTGATGTGCGCCTCGTGAGCCTGTATGCCACACGTCTGTGGCGGCCTTACACGTTGGGGAGCAAGGGCAAATACTCGGAGCGCGAGGAAGATCTCGATAACCCAGATGCTTGGGGACATGGAGAGTTCATCTTCGAACCCATCACGCGGGATAGTCCCCAGTACACCTGGCTTAGTGCGGAAGTTGCAAGCCCCGAGTTCAAACAAGCGAAATTTCGGGTCCTGATGCTTCACCACCCAGTTCATGGGGTGGGCGGGAATATCGTCCCTGCTTTTACAGACCCCGTCCCGTTTATCGAACACAATCCGGATGGTACTGTGCGTTCCATCCGCTACGAATACCCTAAAGGTGCAGACCAGCTCGTGCGCAACCTCAAGCCCCTTATCGAGCACTCGGGGGTGCATCTGGTACTTTATGGGCACTGTCACCTGTGGAACCGTTTTGTAGATGCGGGCGGGACTCACTATCTCGAAACATCCAATGTTGGCAACAGCTATGGCGCGTACGTAAGTGGGAGCAGGCGGGCTAATATCCCCAGCGGATATGTGGAGGAGTACTGTGCAAGTGGCGATCCGAATGGCCTAGAACCGGTGATGCCGACGATTGCACCGCTCAGAGGAGAGGACGGACAATTACTCCCCTATGTTGCCAGCAACGACATCACCGTCTTCACCATCCTGGACACCGGAACCGGTAGGGTGACAAGCTACCGATTCAATGTCTATGAGCCTGACTCTGGGGTTGTGGAATTTGATGCGTTTCGGCTGTCTATGTAAAGAAAGAGGCGCAATAACCCTACCGGATATTGCACGTTTCAGGCAGGTGATGGATAACTAAAGCACCGTCTGAAGTGGTGTCTGATATGGCTACCAGTGATCGGCACTTTAAGAGCATTATTCTGACTGCAACCCAACCGGGAATAATCGAGATTGTCTTCTACTGCTTGATGATTCTCATGGTCGTATTTCAGATATGTATCGCTTTCATGAGCCTGGCAGGATTTACAGACCCCGCAAACGTCCTTGAGCTTCCTGTCGTGGTAGTTCGTCCTTAGAAGGTTGGCCTCCCGCACGCGTCTATAAGGGCACGCTGCTGCGTGCCCCTACCCATATCTCCGTTTGCATCCGTACCGTAGGGGCACGCTGCTGCGTGCCCTTCCCATCTGTGAAAAATGCTTCACAAAAACAGGATCTGTACGATTAATTAGCTCCGCTTAGCGCAAAGCGGTTTGAGGCATTATTTAAGACTGTGAACGAAAGACTTCAAAAGCATATTGACCGGACAAGAGAACCGTTTCGATAGCCATTTCTGCAGGGCCTTACTCGAAGAGTAGCGCTTCAGGTGGCGAGGGCTTGCAGGCGGTAGAGTTTGGCGTAGATAGCCCCGTCGCGCATCAACTCGTCGTGCGTGCCGTCCTCGGTCAGTTCACCGTGGTGTAACACGATGATGCGGTCCACGTTGCGGATGGTTGTGAGGCGGTGGGCAATCATGACGCAGGTGCGCCCGGTGAGCAGGCGGTTGAGGGCCTGCTGAACCAGCGACTCCGTGCCGATGTCGAGTGAGGCGGTCGCTTCGTCGAGCACGAGGATGCGCGGGTCGCGCACGGCTGCCCGTGCGAAGGCCAGCAGTTGTTTCTGGCCGCCTGAGAGGTTGTTGCCGCGCTCGCGTACCTGGGTTGCGTATCCCTGGGGCAGTTCGCGGATGAACCCGTCCACGTTGGTAATCCGGGCCGCCTGCTCGATTTGCTCCATTGAGTATTGTTCGCCCAGGGAAATGTTGGAGCGGATGTCACCCGAGAAGAGGAACCCCTCTTGCAGGATGACCCCGATGCGGCGGCGCAGTTCCTCCTGACGAATATTGCGAATGTCCACCCCGTCGATCAAGATGCGTCCCTGGGTTGGTTCGTAGAGACGGCAGAGCAGGCGAATGATCGTGCTTTTGCCCGAACCCGTCGGGCCGACGAGGGCCACGCTCTGACCGGGGCGGATGGTGAAACTGATGTTCTTGAGTACATATTCGTCGGGCTTGTAGGCAAACCAGACGTTCTGGAAGCAGATTTCTCCCGGGCCGTCCTCGGGCAGATTGACCGGGTGCTCAGGGTCGCGCACCTCAATGGGTGTGTCGAGGATGGCAGTAATGCGCTCAACCGCGGTGAAACCGGCCGAGATCGAGGTGAAGCGCTCGCCCAACTGGCGAATCGGGTCAAACAGACGTTGTGCGTACTGAATGAAAGCGACAAGTGTGCCAAAGGTAAGCGCGCCCTGTAGTACCTGTCCCCCTCCAAACCAGAGCACCCCGGCAATTGCCACCAGTGAAATCCACTCCATAACTGCCGAGATCGTCGAGTCGTAGAGAATGGTCTCGTCCACGGCCTGGATATAGTTGCGGTTGACCTGCTCGAACTGCGCGTCATTGATCCCCTCGCGCCGGAAGATCTGCACAATGCTTACCCCGAGCAAGTTCTCCTGAAGGATGGCATTGAGACTCGATAGTTCCTCGCGCACGCGGAAGTTTGCTTTGCGGTAAGCCTGCTGAAACCAGGTGATGGTGATCGTGATTGGAACGATCAGCACCAGCAACAGCAAAGCCAGATCCCAGCGCAAAGAAAACATGAACGCAGCCACGATCACAATCGAGAGCAGGTCACTGAGAATGCCGATGGCACCAGTCGAGAAGACCTCTCCGAGGGCCTCGACATCGCTGGTCAGCCGGGTGATCAGCTTGCCAATCGGGGTGCGGTTGAAGTAACTGAGCGACAGTGAAGTCACATGCCGAAACAGTACTGCTCGGATATCCGCAGTGAGCTTCTGACCAGCCTTCTGGAGCAAGTAGCCTTGCACGCTCTGCAAAGTGAGTCGGGCTACAACCGTGATCCCAAATACCAACCCGAGGAATTGAATGCCCGCGATATCACCGGTGCGGGCGGGTCCGTCAATGACCCGCTGCACAATCAACGGCTGGATCGCCGAGGTAGCAGCAAAGGGAACCAGCAACACCAGAGCCAGGATAAATAAGTTTGTCTGCCGCTTGGCAAAAGGCAGCATTCTTGCCAGTAACTGCCAATCACGCTGTT
>JACMIX010000509.1 GCA_014380935.1 Gloeobacterales cyanobacterium ES-bin-141
GAGACCTGGAAATTGCCCTGGACCGGCAATCCTGGGACGTAATCCTCGCCGACTATGTCCTTCCCCATTTCAGTGCGCTCGCTGCCTTGAAGATAATCCAGGCGCGGGGCCTTGATGTACCGTTCATTGTCGTGTCAGGCAAGATTGGTGATGAGACTGCCGTTGACGCTATGAAGGCCGGTGCCCACGATTATTTGATGAAAGGTACCCTGGCCCGCCTTGTTCCGGCCATCGAGCGTGAATTGCAAGAAGTCAGAAACCGGCAAGAGCACAGGCAGGCAGAAGAAGCTCTGCGAGCAAGTGAGCGCCGTCTGTTTGATTTGATTAACTCTTTGCCTAGCATCGTCTTCTTCAGCCGAGCCGCCTCAGACCTATCCACGCATTACTTGAGTACGGGCTGCCTGAACGTGACTGGGTACACCCATGAAGAGTTGCTGATGGCTGGGTGTTCCTACAACAGCATTATTGAGCCCGATGATTTTACCTCGGCATCTGAGACCATAAGAGATGCTTTGGCCAAGGGAAAAAACTATCAGGTAGAGTACCGTATCCGGACCAAGCTGGGACAGTCCAAATGGGTATGGGAAGTTGGAAATAATATCGTTGACAACAGCAGGATGGGTAAAAGCATCGAGGGCTTCATCAGTGATATCAGTGAGCGCAAGCAGATGGAGCAGCAACGCCTCGAACTGGAGCGAACTGTTATCCAGATGGAGGAACTTCACAAGATTAATCAGCTGAAGGATGACTTCTTGAGCATGGTCTCCCACGAGTTGCGCACTCCGATGACAAACATGCGCATGGCAATTCACATGTTAAAAACTGCCCCGTCCTCCAAGCAGCGTCAGTCCTACCTAAAAATCTTGGACTTAGAATGCACACATGAAATCTCTCTAATGAATGACCTGCTTGATCTGCAAAGGCTCGAAGCAGGCATGCTACCCCTGGTACCTGAGCAGATCGTGCTGGCCGATTGGTTGTCTCCACTCCTCGAGTCCTTTTACAACCGCGCTCAAGAGCGGCAACAGAGCCTGAATGCCGACATTAGCCCAGACTTGAGGCCTTTTGTTTCTGATAGCACTTGTCTAAAGCGCATTCTGGTAGAACTCATGAATAACGCCTGCAAATATACTCCACAGAAAGGCGAAATTTCTATCCGTATCGGCCCAGTGATAAACCCTTCTGCAACCGACGTGCAGGAATCGACTGCGAATTATTGTGTGCAATTTAGCGTGTCAAACAGTGGCCCGGGTATTGCTCCTGAGGAGTTGCCACGCATATTTGAGAAGTTTTACCGCATTCCCAACAGCGAGTCCTGGAAGCAGGGAGGCACGGGATTGGGGTTGGCCCTGGCGAAGAAACTGGTAACCCAGTTGGGCGGCAATATTCTGGTTAACAGCCAGCACGGGGAAACTACTTTTACAGTTGAGTTACCGGAGGCTACTTTGGGCATCATAGATTAAGCTACCGTCGGCCTGTACCCGGGAGCAACGCAGAGATTTGCCGTCTCGGTTCGGATCTACGTACAAATACTGATATATCTGTGTAGAGAAGCGTGGATTCCTGTCTCGGAATCCAAACGGTTGTTTTCGTCTGGTAGTGTAAGGGATATTCTCCCCCAATCAAAAATTGCAATGCTAATCACGCGATCCCTGAATCTGTTCTGAGTTGAAGTTTTTATCAGGTCAAGCAATCAGGCTTGCACTTGCATCCTGCACAGGTTTCCGTGCAAGACGCAGGTTCGCCTGCGACCTCATGAGCCGGAGAGCGGCAGGGCCACTTCTCCTATAATTTGCGAAATTCGTATCTCTTCTGGGCTCGTTGCAGATTTGCATCCTGTTGCCACAGGTGCTTGATGCGGCTGCTTAGAGTCTAGTTTTCTGCATATAAACTCGATGCGACTGCTCTGTAGCAGTCCATACGTTGTCACTCCTATTCTGTCTTGAGGACGGTTGCCATGTCGGTTAAAAAGTCGATTGCCTGGTTGCTCGTGGTGCTTATCTGCACTCCCCTGGCAACAGCCTGGAGTACACCTGTCTTTGCCCAGAGCGCTCCTGCTTCAAATATCTCGCTTGACTTCTCCACGGCTCTCGCCAACACCATCGCCGATAAGGATGGTGAGGGTACAGGTTTTTCCTCCCTTCAGCCCAACGCGGTCGCTAACCAGTACGACCCCAGCCGCATCGACCTCGATACCGCCACGGGCATACTTACCCTGACTGCAACCCAGGGCAGCAACACCTCGAGCAACACACTCAAGAATGCCCTGCAGCTACCAGTGGATTCAACCCGGCCTTTCAGTCTCCATACTCGGTTGCGGGGTCCACTTACCAACCTGAGTACTGCCTACCAGCAGGGCGGACTTTACCTGGGCACAGACCAGGACAACTACGTCAAGTTTGTAATTGTCAACACCAGTAGTGGCAATGGCAGTCTGGGCCTGCAATTTTACCAGGAGCAGAACAGCGTGCGCTCCAACGTCGGCAGCAGTGGGCCGCAGGTAAGGGGGTTGAACTGGACGAGCATCACGACCCTGGACCTGTATTTGAAGGGTGACCCGGCCACGGGAGTCATTACCGCTGCCTACCGGATCAACTCCGATACGAGCACACCCGTTACGCTGGCGCAGCAATTTATCCCCAGCCCGGCAATGCCATTTTTCGCGGACGAGACGACGGCCAGGGCAGGAATACTGACGTACACGACAGAAGCGGCAGATGTGGCTGTGCGCTTTGACGCTTTTAACGTGGAGTACTTGACCTCTGGCGTCACGCCGAGTTCGCGTCCACGCGTAACGGGTACGTTACCTGCAAGTGGGGCAACCGACGTCCCGCGCGATACAGCAGTCAGTGTAGATGTCGCTTTGCCCAACCCCGGTGCGGGCGTGGAGGAGAGGACACTGAACACCGACAACGTTCAGCTGTTTCGCAGCAGTGACACGGCCCTAGTTCCCGGCGCAATCAACACGAGCGGAGGCGGTGATGTCATCGTTTACCAGCCGAGTGTCTTGCTTGACGCCTCTACCAATTACACCTTCAAGGTCACGGAGGGTGTGACCGACCAGGCGAGTACTCCCTTTGAACCCTTTTCCATGACCTTCAAGACGGGCACGACTACGAACGTCACCCCCACTCCCGGCGTCAGCTTTACACAGTCGGAAGTATACAGTGGTGCAGCCCTTACGAGCCTGCTCATCGGTCCGGACAGCAATCTCTACGCCGCCTCTCTAGACGGCACCCTTTACCGTTGGGCAATCGATAATGCCGGTAACCTCACCACCCCTGAAACCTTTACAGGGCTGGCGGGACGAGCCATCATCGGCCTTGCCTTCGACCCCACCAACCCGAGAACCCTCTGGGTCTCCCACAACGACACCATCTTTGTCCAACCGGCCCAGGACTTCACAGGCAAAATCTCCAAACTCACTCTAAGCAGTGCCCCGGCTTTCGAGGCCACCGTTCAGGACTATGTGAGTGGCCTGCCGCGCTCAGCCAAGGACCACCTCACCAACAGTCTTGCCTTTGGTCCGGACGGTCTACTCTACCTCACCCAGGGCAGCAACAGTGCGATGGGCGCCCCCGACAACGCCTGGTACAACCGTCCTGAACGGCTGCTGAGTGCGGCAGTCCTGCAAATTGATCCGCGCCGTACGAGCGCATTGCCCATCGACGTACAGACCGAGAACTACGAAGGGAAGACGGGAACGTACAACCCCTATGCCGCCGATGCGCCTGTAAAGCTCTACGGAACGGGTATCCGCAACGCCTACGACCTTGTCTGGCACAGCAATGGTTTTCTATATGTACCCACCAACGGCAGTGCGGCGGGAGGCAACATCCCTGCCTCACCTAGCGGAGTTACACCTGTCGTACCGCAAGTGCGCAATGCTCCAACCCAGAATGACTTTCTATTCAAGGTGCAGCAGGGAGGCTACTACGGGCACCCCAACCCCCTGCGCAGCCAGTACGCCATGAATGGTGCAAACCCGACCTCGGGAACTGACCCGGCTGAGGTTGTCAGCGAGGGCAGCAATTCAGGCTAT
Source organism: Gloeobacterales cyanobacterium ES-bin-141 (assembly GCA_014380935.1). Classification (GTDB taxonomy): domain Bacteria; phylum Cyanobacteriota; class Cyanobacteriia; order Gloeobacterales; family Gloeobacteraceae; genus JACMIX01. The sequence goes on from JACMIX010000509.1 coordinate 4,043, forward strand.
CCGGTAAATGTTCAACCCGACTCCAACTATCGCGGCTTCGACTGGAATTTTGGCCGTAACCGTTCTCCCAACGGTGCCATCCAATACAAGAGCAACGCCTTTGCAGGTGCGCTCAAGAACAAGCTGCTGGTAGTTGAGTACAGTGCCGGGGATGACATCCTCGCGCTGAGCCCCGGTGCTAACGGAAGCATCGTCGGGGTCACCCAGGTCATCTCCGGACTGAGCGATCCCATCGACTTGATCGAGGACACCCGTAACGGCAACCTGTACGTGGCCGAACTCCTCAACAAAGGAGCATCAGGACGCATCTCGCTGCTACGGGTGCAAACGGGTACGACCGGCACACCCAACTTGAGCGTCGCTCCCGCTCAACTGGTCTTCAACACCGTGCAGGGCACCACCAGCCCGACCCAGACCATTACTCTGACTAATACTGGGGATGCTGACCTGAGAATCGAAGCTCTCGCCCTTGAGGGGGCTGACCAGTTTACGCTTCGAAACCAGCCAACCCTGCCGCTGACCCTCACACCGGAAGCGTCGGCAACCGTCAGCGTGCAATTTAACCCCACCTCTGTGGGTACCAGCACTGCCACCCTCCAGATCCAATCAACCGACTCCAACTCACCCCAGACATCTGTAGCTCTGCAAGGTACCGGAACCCAGCCCGCGGGCGGTGATGGGAAGCTTCAGGTCGTGACGCCCGATGCGGATATTGTCTCCCATCGAATCGTCCTCAGCACGGTCAACGAGGTGGCACGTACCAAGACGATGACCCTGACCAATACGGGTAGTGGTCCGCTGAGTATCAGTGGGCTGAGCTTCGGGAACTCACGCGAGGAAGTCAATGGAGTACGCACGGCCGATTACCAGAGGGCTACCGACTTCAGGATCACCAGCGCTCCAACCCTGCCCTTCACTCTCGCGGCTGGGGAAACGCGTTCCCTGACGGTGCAGTTCACTCCCCAGCGCGTCTCAAGCATCGATAACGGTGCAACATACCTGCTCAACGGCGAGAACTACGCCGCGCTAACGATTACAAGCGATGATCCCGCCTCGCCGACTTTTGTCGTCGATCTGGCCGGGGCCAACTTTGCTAACTTCGAAGGCAACAATGAACCTTCCATTGCCGAGATGGCCCGCATCTTCGGCTGGACGCTCAACGTCGGTACCGAGAAACTCAAGCTCGGTGGGGCCAAGAAACTCCTCGGGGATGAGGTCTACTCCCCCAACTGGGTCCGCGCCGACTCCTCCAGACCCGTGCTGATGTGGCCACTCGCCGTCACCAGTGGGCGCGGCGACAACCCCCATGGCACCACCAGTTGGTCAGCCAGAACCGGCAGCGGCGGTAACAGCGGCACCCTCTACACCTTCGCGGGTCGTGCCAACGACGACTCGCCCACCGGTACAGAGGCCCCGGGCAGCAACGACGTCAGCGGCGGCGAAAATCAGAAGCTCCTGCCCAAGGTTCTAGTAAGTGGTATCAACACCACCCCCTCCACCGCCATGGTTGACTTTGTTCCCTCCACCGCCTTTACCCTCAACAACAGCGGTACCCATACAGACGATGCACGCAACGGTTCAGGGCAGTTGCACAACTGGCGGATGTTCCCGGTACGTGACCAGTCAGGTACTCTCATTCCTCACTACTGGTATGGCGTACAGGACATCGGCAACACAGAGGGTGGAGCCAAGAACTACGACTACAACGACCACGTGTATCTAATTGTCAACGCCAGGCCCGAGAATGCTGCCCTTGACCCCTCGGTGGCCAGTCTGCTGCCCGGTGCCCCGGGACTGGTGCTCGACTTCGACACGGCTTACTCGGGTACGCTTGCCGACAAGGACGGACAGACCACCGGCTTTACCTCTGTCCAACTCAACGAGAACGACAGCTACACAGCCTCCAGCTCCTTCAACCCGGCCCTGATCGACATCGACCCCACGGCGGGGACGCTGACGCTGACCACGACCGCGGGCAGCAATGCCAACACCAACAACACCCTGGTGAATGGACTGCTGCGTAGCTTCGACAGCCGAGCGGGCAAGTTTGCGCTCAGCACCACCCTGCGTGGTCCGCTGAACACTCTCGCCACGGCCAACCAGCAAGCAGGAGTGATGCTTGGACCCGACCAGGACAACTACGTCAAACTGGTTGCCACCGCTCAGAGCAACGGCAAGCTCGGGTTGCAGTGGTTCTGGGAGAAGAAGGCTTCAGGCGCAAACGTCGGCAGTATCGTGACGATCAGCAATGCCTCGACCCTGCAAACTCTCGAGCTGCGCCTGATTGGAGACCCGAAGGCTGCGACCCTGCAGGCTGCGTATCGGGCTATCTACAGCGATGGCACCGACACAGGCCTGGTGTTCTTGCCCGGGGTGGTGCAACTTGCCGGCGGTCAAATCGGGCACTACTTTGCCGCCCAGGGCAAGGCGGGGCTGATTACCAGCCACATCAACGCCACGGCTCTCAATGTGGTCTTTGAGCGCTTTGCCGTTACCCCGGAGGAGACTCCCTAGCTGGGGCAGTCCGACACGACATGGGTTACCTTAGCCCCTGCCCGCCTGGGTGGGGGTTTTTTTCGGTAGCAATGCTCACAGATCCGTACATCCGTTGCCTGGTGTGCTAGCTAATAAAGTGCACCTCAAGGTTGGCCTGCTCGTGTTACCCAAATCGATTACCGTTCGCTTCTTGCCCGAGGATGTGACGATCAGTGCTGAGTTCGATGAATTACTGCTCGACTGTGCCGCCCGGGCCGGGGTGCGTATCCCTACGGGTTGTCTGATGGGCTCCTGCCATGCCTGCGAGGTTGAAATCGAAGGTCAGGGTCCCGTCTGCGCCTGTATTACGCCTGTTGCCGGCGACTCGGATGTGACGGTGCATCTCATTGTCGATCCGCTCTGGTAACAAATTCAGGGAGTTTACCGGGCTGCGATAGACAAGCGCTGAACTGTGGCACTCTGTATGCGTAATGTAGTCCGAGCGCAACCTGGACGAGAGCCACCCTATGAATTCTGCCAAAATCCTTGTAGTTGATGACGAGTTGAGTATCTGTACGCTTGTACGCCGCTATCTCAAGCGGGAGGGCTATCAGGTCGAAGTTGCAGGCAATGGCGAGACGGCTCTGCGAATGTTTGAGTCCTTTGAACCCAACCTGGTTGTCCTGGATCTGATGCTTCCAGATATTAACGGCTACGAACTCTGTCGCCGTATGCAGAGCAAAACCAGCGTCTATATCCTGATGCTGACCGCTCGGAGTGATGAAGCGGACAAAATTCACGGGTTTGCACTGGGAGCAGATGATTATTTGACCAAGCCTTTCAGTCTCAAAGAACTCAGCTCTCGCATCCAGGCCATTCTCAAACGCCAGCGGGCCGTGACCGGTAGCCCGGAGGAAATACTCAAGTACTCTCACATTCACATTGATCCCATCCGCCGGGAAGTGCGTATTTCAGGCGAACTGGCTGAGTTAACGGCCCTGGAATTTGACCTGTTATATCTGCTCGCCCACACACCGGGCCGTGTCTGGCGCCGCTACGACCTGATCCGCGAGGTTTGGGGCTACGACTACGTGGGTGATGAACGCGTAGTAGACGTTCACATCGGCCAGATCCGTAAAAAGCTTGAGCAGGACACAAGCGAGCCGCTCTTTGTCAAAACCGTGCGCGGTGTAGGTTACAAGTTTGAAGATTCAACTCACGAGCCACAGTTCGCCCTTTGATAAAGTTATGTCCCCGGAGAGGGCTGACAACTTTCACGGCATGTCAGTGTTGAGGGTGTCAGGGCGAGGCATTCGAGCAAGCACAGCAATTTGCCGGTATTACAGCTGTAGTTGGGTTTCTAGCCGCCTTTGTCCTCTCGAAAATGTCGTCATGCCAGGATAACCCTGGCACTGTTCAAGACAGAAGTACGGTCAAATGCGTCACTGGATGGATACGCCCGAGACTTCGGAGTACCAAGATAGGAGCAAGTGTTTCGTGAGTTCTGTCGTGGTCAACTTCTTGATCAGCTGGTTGGTTTCGGCCGTGGTCTTGGTGCTGGTAACTTATGTGGTGCCGGGTTTCGCAGTTACGAGTTTTACTGCTGCACTGATCGCGGCACTGGTAATCGGAGTGATTAACGCGGTGATCTTGCCTATCTTGAATCTATTGGCTCTACCACTCAATATCGTCACACTGGGCCTATTTTCATTTGTGGTCAGCGCGGTTGGCTTGCTTATCGCAGCTGCACTCGTTCCGGGCTTTGTTATCACTGGTTTCTGGCCCGCCCTGCTTGGGGCACTGGTAATTGCCGTCCTCAATGCAGCAGTGGGTCTACTCGGTGGTCGCTCTATGGCTTGAGACATTCAGGGATGATGTCTCTTGCTCAGGCGGTGTCCGTGTCCAGTATTCTAGTTATGAGTGCCTGCAGAGGAGATTCGGTATGACAGTAGCCCCCGGCATTCATCAGCGTCGCTTGCTCCTGGCCAAGAGCATCATCACACTCTCAGACGCGACTAAACTCGGTATTGTCGGAGAGGTCTGGGTAGACCTCGGCACACGCGTTGTCGTAGCGCTTGCCTGCCAGGGCAGGGGCCTTTTTCCAACCTCGCGCCTACTACCGCTTTCGCACATTCAAGTGATCGGTGCCGACGCGGTGCTAGTACCCAATGGCGAATTTTCCGCTGAAGTTCCATCTGAACACCTCTCGCGTCTCGTCGGTCACGAGGTGGTCACGGAGTCGGGCCGCTTTTTAGGCAAGATCGATGACTATTCGTTCGACAGCACCGGGGGTCTTGACTCGTTTTTGATCTCAAGTGACCGGCTTGCGGGTCTCATCGAGGGTAACTACCGCATGAGCGCAACCGAGACGATGACGCTCGGCAAAGAACGCATGATTGTCCGCACCGGGGCTGAGGAGCGCCTGGAGAAAGTAGACAAGGGCCTCAGCGATTGGGTCGCAATTGGTCGCAAGAAAGCAAGCGAACTTGCCTCCCAGGCAACTCACCTGAGCCCAAAGCCTCCCGAACCCCCATCAGTTCTAGAAGAACTGCCCGCGGCCGGGGAAGAATCACCTCGCTGACCCGTGGATCACCCCTACGGCTGGATTGCTTCCGACCTGCAAGCGTTGCACAGGGCAGGCTGGTACCGCTCAACCCGCCTGAGCCACGGCTCTGGCAGTGCCCAAATTGAACTTGAGGGCCGCAGGGTTCTCCAGTTTGCCAGTAACGACTACCTGGGATTGAGCAAAGACTCGCGCCTGGTGAGTGCAGCCATTGATGCCCTCCGGATTCACGGTGCCGGTGCGACCGGTTCGCGCCTACTGAGTGGAGAGCGCGAACCACACCGGCAACTGGAAAAACGGCTTGCAACCTGGAAAGGCTGCGAGGACTGCCTCGTCTTCTCCTCGGGGTACCTTGCCAATCTCGGCGTTATCCCGGCCCTGGTCGGTTCTAGAGACCTTGTCCTGGCAGACGAATACAACCATTCAAGCCTCAAAAGCGGTACACAACTCAGCGGCGCGCAAAGCCTCACCTACCCGCACGGTGATATGGCTCAGCTTGAGGAGGAGTTGGTCCGACACCGGGGCGCGCACCGGCGTTGTCTAATTTGCACGGACACGGTCTTCAGCATGGACGGCGACCTCGCGCCCCTGCCTCGCTTGATTGAGGTTGCGGAGCGCTTCAGGTGCATGGTCCTGGTCGATGAGGCCCATGCCACAGGCGTTCTGGGTCCGACGGGTGCAGGTGCGCTCGAACACTTTGGGTTGGCACCGTCACTCGTGCAGATGGGCACGCTCTCCAAGGCGTTGGGTAGTCTGGGCGGCTATGTCTGCGGGAGCGCCGAACTGATCGATTACCTGCGCAACCGGGCGCGCAGCTGGGTCTACACAACCGGGCTCTCACCTGCTGATACGGCCGCCGCCCTCACGGCAGTGGATATTGTCCGCAGCGAACCGGAACTACGCACGAGACTCTGGCAGAATATCGCGCGACTGCAAGCCGGATTTACCGAACGTCAACTGACGCTTCTACCCACCAACTCAGCAGTTCTGTGCATCCGGGTGGGAGATGTCGAGCGTACCCGTCGCTTTGCGGACGCCCTGCGGGAGGCTGGGGTCTATGCGCCTGCCATCCGCCCGCCAACGGTCCCGACCAGCCGCATCCGCTTCTCAGTCATGGCAACCCACACCCCGGAGATGATCGACCGGTTGCTCGCGGCGATCGACTGCGTACTGTAAAGCTATTGCAAGACGTCCGGGTTGGCTGCCAGGGCACGGCGGCTGTGGTAGGCCCAGTGGTTGAGGAAAGATTCGGGCCGGTAGATTTGTTTGCGAGTTAGCCGCGCAACCTCTGGGGAAATCTCAATACCTGGCTGGCCCGATTGCAAAATAGCCAGATTGAGCGCGCAGGAGCGTTCCAGTTGAATCGCCGCGATGACTGCCTCGGCAATGTTGCCGCCCGTGGCAAGCAGACCGTGGTTCTGAAGGATGGCAACCTGCTTGTTGGCCAGGGCCGCAGCCAGGGCTTCTCCCTCGGCCTTGTCTACGACCAGACCGCCGTACTCATTAAAGTTTGCGCAGTTGTCCTCGAAGAGCGTGCTGCTCTGGTCGTAAATCTTGAGCGGTAGCCCCAGGGCACCAAAGGCAACCGTGGCCGCGGGATGACTGTGGATGATCGTGTTGATGTGCGGGTTGGCGACGTAAATGCGGGTGTGAATATGGAGGGCGACGTTGATCGCCCGCTCGCCTTCGAGCACATTGAGGTCCATGTCGGCACGCACCAGGTCACTGACACACACCTCATCGAACCCGAGCCCCCAATAATGGACCCAAAAGCTGTCTTCACCGGGCGACCGCGCTGTGATGTGTCCGGCGAGGCCAAAGCCGTGCCCGTGACGCTCGAGAACCCGGAAGGCCAGGGCCAGATCGCGCTTGAGCAGCTCTTTCTGGGTATGCAGTGGGCGTGAAGTAGTCACCATGGCTTGAGCCCAGAGGTTACGACTACACAATCTAGCAAAAACAGCCCTGCGGTAGACTAGAAAAGCTTTTCGGGAGGTTGCATGGTCACGTTCTTGCTGGAGATCGGTACAGAGGAGTTGCCGGCCAGTTTCGTCGCCAAGGCTCTCGACCAGCTCCTGCACAAGGTCCCGGAGACTCTGCGCGAAGCCCGCCTGCTCGAAGCTTCAACCGAAATTCAGACCGTTGGTACCCCGCGCCGCCTGAGTGTGCTCGTCCAGAACCTGCCCCTGCATCAGCCGGACCGTGAGACTGAGGTGAAGGGTCCACCCGCCCGTGTGGCCTTCGACACAGCCGGTAAGCCGACTACCCAGGCGGAGGGGTTTGCCCGCAAGACGGGTGTGAATGTTGCGGACCTCTACAGCCGGGAGACCGAAAAGGGTCCCTTTGTCTTTGCCCAACAAAAGACGATCGGACAACCTACTGCTCAAGTACTGAGCAGCCTGATCCCCGATTGGATTTCCAGTTTGCAGGGGACCCGGTTCATGCGCTGGGGGAATGGGGATTTGCGCTTCTCACGTCCGATTCGCTGGCTGGTTGTGCTGCTTGGGTCCGAGATTCTCCCAGTCACAATAGACGGTGTTGCCAGTGGCCGCACGAGCCGGGGGCACCGCATCCTCCATCCAAACCCGGTGGAGCTGACCCAGGCGGATGACTATGTCGAGGCCATGCGCCGTGCCTTTGTGATGGTGGACCCCGTTGAACGGGCAAAAATCATCCGGGCTCAAATCGAGGCGTGTGCTCGCGCCGAAGCCGGTGAGGCTGAGATTCCCCCGGATTTGCTTGCTGAGGTGGTTGACCTGGTCGAGTGGCCCACAGCCGTCCCGGGCCGCTTCGAGCCCGAATTTCTCAACCTGCCCGGTGCTGTGATCAAGACAACCATGATTGCAAACCAGCGCTATTTCCCGGTCCACGAATCCGGTTCGGGCCAGCTGCTGCCCCTGTTCATCACCGTGAGCAATGGCGACCCGGCCTACGCTCAGACGATTGCCCGTGGCAATGAACGGGTTATCCGCGCCCGACTTGCCGACGCACGTTTTTTCTTCGAGGAAGACCGCAAACGTCCCCTCGGCACTTTCCTCGCCAAACTTGCCAAAGTTACCTTCCAGGAAGACCTCGGCACGGTGGCGGAGCGGATCGAGCGGATTGAGTACTTATCGGACTGGCTCTGTCAGCACCTCAATTATGTCGGGGAGGAGCGCGCACTTGTGAGTCGCACTGCCAGTCTTTGCAAGGCCGACCTCGCAACCCAGATGGTCTATGAGTTTCCCGAACTCCAGGGAATTGTGGGCTCGGGCTACGCACGGCTCGACGGCGAACCGGAGGCGGTCAGCCTGGGTATCAGTGAGCACTACCTCCCCCGTAACAGCCAGGACCAGTTGCCGACCGGCTTTACGGGACAGCTCGTGGGTATCGCGGATCGCCTCGATGTACTGGTCGGCATCTTCGGGTTGGGATTGTTGCCGAGCGGTTCTTCGGACCCCTTCGCCCTGCGCCGCGCTGCCCTCACGCTTGTCCAGGTCAGCTGGGATGCCCGGTTTGCCCTCGACCTCGTTGCCGCCCTCAACGCGGCACTGGATCTTTATGAAGAACGGGGATTGCTCAAGCAACCGCGTTCAGTCATTTTCGAACAACTGGTCAACTGGTTTGCCCAGCGGCTCTATGGCCTCCTGGTCGAAGAAGAGGGATGCGATTTCGACCTGGTGCTGGCCGTGCTCGGCCCAATCAATACGTCCGTCAAATACGCCTTGAGGGGTTTCGCGGACCTGCAGGCTCTGCGCCTGCGCCTCGCGGCCGTGCGGCAAGCACGCCAATCAGGAGCCCTGACCCGGGTTTATGAAACAGCTATCCGCACGGCTCGTCTTGCAGCCAAGGTTGAGGCCGGTTTTGACGACCTCGACACCAACCGCATCGACCGCAGTCTGTTGCAGGAACCAGCTGAGAAAGCTCTTTACGAGCAAGTAGAGCAGTTCGTCTTACTCTGCGGCCTGGGTAAGCAGAAGCGGGACTATGCAGGACTGCTCACCGCCATCGAACCGCTAACACTACCGATCAGCCGTTTTTTCGAGGATGTACTGGTGATTGCTCCCGAGGCCGAGCTTCAGCGCAACCGCCTGCGCCTGCTTGCCATCATCAACAACAACGTCCTCCGTCTCTTAGATGTCAGA
>JACMIX010000510.1 GCA_014380935.1 Gloeobacterales cyanobacterium ES-bin-141
AACCAGGAACAGGTGGGCTGTAAAGGTGAATGCTGTCCACAACATCGGCAACAGAGTTGACGAGGGCAGAGGCGGCCAGGACCGATAGGTGAACCAGACAAGGGTTGGTGGAAAGACAATCAGCGCGAGCCCCACGACCCAGATAACCAGGGTGAGGTCAAAGTCTTCACGGTGGACAGACTGCCACTGACGCCCGTTCCATCGCCAGCTGAGTGGTTGGGAACTATCCTCGACGCGGACGGTGTTCTCATCCATGTCCGCAGTAAAGATGTGCCGACAGAAATTGCAAGCGAAAGCCTCGGTCAACACAAGGCTGGTGATCTCGCCATGACGGCAGATCGGACAGGGGTAGACGTCTTTGTAATCAAGACGATGTTTTGGAGACAGGGGCTTTGGCGCAGAGTTCACGGTAGGAGTGCTTTCCAGTTCAAATTACTGATGTTCTATCTCAGAATTCTCGCAAATGGGCAGTGTGAAGTCTGTTTTTTAGGAATTGTTCATAATCCGGAATTACACCGTGCAGGCAGGCACATAGGACCTGGCCGCAATAATCCGGCTACGATACATTTGAGAGCCGAGAATTTGTCGATCAATTGTGATTGCTATCAGGTTCGACTATCGGCTGCTCGAGCTGGAGTTCTAATCTGAATCATCTGTCTAAAATCTTCCAATTAGCAGACACAATTGAGTCGAGCCAGAGCCGGTCTTGGTTTGAGGCATCATGTCTGCTATCCTCTTGTAAGTCATTCATGCTTTGTGCGCGCCAATGACGAGGCCCCAACATTGCCCTGTGTGCTTGAACCTGTTGCGCCCGGTCGCTCTGATGGAGGACGGCATTCTTCACTGCGACTGGGACGGGTCTTTTCACTGGGATCCCCGTTACCGACGCCTGCGCCACCTCAATGGTCGTCAAGCCTGGAGTGTTGACGTAGCGGGTCGCATTATCAACCCGACTCGAGTTCAAAATATCCTCGAACCCAGACTCAGGCGGCGCTCCATCCATCTGCCGAAGTTGCCGTGAGTGAGTCCACAGCACATCAGGCAATCGAGAAGATCCTCAATCGCGCCGCCGGACAAGGGGTCAGTGCAGAAGTCTATTTCCTCGAACAGGACGAGACGCCGGTCGAATTTGAAACCAACCGGCTTAAATCGTTGCAAACAAAAGCCAAGACTGGCATTGCCCTACGCGTCATCTCCGAGGACCGGTTGGGGTTTGCCAGTTCGACCGACCTGGGCCGCACCGACGAACTTTTTGATGCCGCCCTGCAGACGGCCAGGACTGGTGACCCGGCTCAGTTCGATTTTGCCTCGAATATCAAGCCAGGTCCCGCACCGGTACCTTACACAGCACCCCCGGCCGACCACTTCATCGACACTGGTAACCAACTAATTGCCCGCATACGCGACGAGATCCCAGACATTATCGTCAGCGCCGGCTTCACAGTCCGCAGCTCGCGGATTGAAATCGCCACGACCACGGGAGCACGCGGCCAGCGGCAACGCACGACAGTGAGTGCTTCCCTGGCCGGTAACCTCGTCCGCGGCGAGGACATGCTCGAAGCTTACAGCTACGCTACGCTCCGGGATGGTGAGCCGGACTACGACCGGCTGGTGCAAGAGGTACTGACCAAGTTCCGTCGGGCGAGCCGCACAGCTCAGGTCAGTAGCGGAGCCCTACCGGTGCTCTTCACCCCCCAGGCCGCCGCTTCTATCCTGGGAGGCCTGTTCCGGACAGTGCTCTCCGGTCAGGCAGTGGTCCAGAAGTCTTCACCGCTGGCGGACAAGGTTGGCCAGGCAGTCTTCAATTCACAACTGACCCTGTACGAGGATCCTGAGCAGGGAACGGGTGCGGCGGCCTTCGATGACGAGGGTACTCCGACGCAGGCTAAGTGGTTCATCGACGAGGGCACCGTCCGCGATTTTTACTGGGACCGGACCTGGGCGGCACGGGCAGGCGTTCCTCTGACCGGCAACGGCTTTCGGAACGGGCTGGGCAGGCCCGCACCCGGAGTGGTCAACCTCTGCATGGTCGGGGGTGAGCTGCCCGAGGAGGTCCTGGTGCGCACAATTAGAGAAGGACTGATCGTCGAGCAGGTTCTGGGAGCGGGCCAGTCCAATCAGCTCGCGGGTGAATTTTCAGTCAACCTGGACCTGGGCTACAAGGTCGAGAACGGCGAGATCGTCGGGCGGGTCAAAAACACGATGGTGGCAGGCAATATTTTCGAGGCTTTCGGCCCGAACCTGGAGGCCCTTTCCTACGAAACGCAATGGGTATTCGGCTCTGCCCTGATGCCTTCGATCCTCTTTCGGGAGCTGGGTGTCGCGGCCCGCGACTGAGGCCACCGCAACCTGCTCATTAGTCAAACTCAGGCGGCCACAATTGCGAGACCACGATTTCCCCGCCAGGAAGTAGTTCCGGCACTGTCAGGGTGTCATCGTCGCTCAGCTCGATGGGTTCTTGACCGGTGCGGTAGACAGTCACTGTCCGCTCGTCCGGGTCCACCAGCAAACCGACCACGGCTCCGACTTCGAGGTAACTCTGCAATTTCTGGACGATAGGTTTCACCCGGTCGCTGCCGGACTTGATCTCGACTACCAGGTTCGGCACCACCTGAGCGTAAGTACGTGGGACACGTTTCAGGCGCTCTCGCGAGACGAAAGAGACATCGGGGGCGGTCAGGTTGCCGTCAGGAGAACGGAATCCCGCACTAGCATCGAAGACGTAGCCCAGTGCACGCGGCTCGACCCAGTTGCCCAAGAGTCTCGAGAACCGAGCACCAATCAAGCTGGACGTGGCGTCGGAGGGGCTCATGATGACGACAGCTCCATCGCGCAGTTCGATCCGGTGGTTCGGGTACAGATACTTGAGCTTCTCGACGTCTTCAACCGTCATGACCATGGGGTAGCTCCCTTGCGCACTTCTGGACTCAACAAGCCCGCTCCAGGCTTCAATCATTACCCACCTTGGGTAGAGTACACGGGCCGATCGCAAATGCAAAGATTAACAAAACGTTACTCGTCAGACTAAGGACCGACGCCGCGCTGCAACAATGACGGACAAGCCGGTCTGACGTTTTACCTGTTAGGAGACAACCCATGGATACTATTAACCCCAATCTTCAACCCTTGGCAGGGTCACTAACGCCGGGCAGTGCCACTATCGGACTCTTCAACGACCTTGAGAGCGCCAGGCGGGCCATCGTCGAACTCAATCGGGCAGGATTCCCGGAAGATCAGATCAATGTCGCGGCCAGAGATCGCTCGGAGCAGAGCGCTCTTATCGACGGGACGGACGCAAAGCCGATTGCAGACCACGGTGTAGTTATCCCCGGTCTTGAAAGTGGCTTGATGGAAGGTCTGGCCCGTCTACTCGGTGGGCGAATCGCCTCCGGTTACCTTTACGGCATCATGATCGACCTGGGAGTGCCTGAGTTGCAGGCGCGCAACTTCGAACGCGGCTTTGAATCCGGCAAGATACTCGTCATGGTAGACAGAGCCATCCATGTTCAAGAAGCGCTCGAAATCTTACAGCGCAACGGAGCCGACACAGGCTCGGGCGATCTATCTATTCGCCCCGAGAACAACGCCCGTCCCTAAGTAATTAAGACATCTCAGCTCAATCGGCCCCCCGGAGAAAGTTTCTCTTCGGGGGGCCTACTTTATGAGTAGGAGTTGTGTACTCTGGCAACATGGCCCTGACTCTTATTTGTATGCCTGTACATATTCACACTTCACTTTAGATGTCTCCAGAAGTCTGGCATGTGTGGTGAAGGGAACTAGTTATTGCTTCAAACAACACTCAGGAGATAGCACCTGTGCATCCTACCGAGGTTCAAATCCAGGCCTGGAAGGAGGAAGCCAAGCACCGCTACCCGGATTTTGATCTGGTCTTTCAGATTCGACAAATAGATACTGACTGGCAATACAGCCTGCACTTTCAGGCTCTTACGGGTGCTCCGCCTGTCACCTCAGCCCCTTGCTTCCACCTGCAACCTGTATGGTATCCGCTCGAGATGCTGTGGCGTGAGCCAGACGATACTGCAGTAAGCTTTGTTTTTTCGCTCTACCCTAACCAGTCGAGCTTGTCTGAGCTCGCCAGGGTGAATGCACTACCTGATTGGTTTCCTGAGCCCACACGGGCTTTAGTAATGGCTGGTGTGGGAGGAGCTGCCCTTGCATCAGCCGGTTACGTGTGGGGAGTATCCGAATTTTGGTGGGGTTTTATTACCTTGATGGGTCATTGGTCATGGGACTTGCTGGGAAGAGCCTTGCCAGAACTTACGGTAGAGTTGATAGTTGCTTCTCTGGGTATTGGGTGCATTGCTGCCGCTATATCTTGGTCAGAGGAATCGCTTGACGATCGGCACTCTGGCATCTTTGCCACTTTCAACTGTGGAGTCGTGCTAGGTATGCTAATCGGCTGGGTTACAACTCATTGGGGTTTTCTGGGTCTTGTTACAAGCAATCTGGCTGATGATCTCGCAATACCAAGCGGCGTCATTGGCACCGGGTTCGCATATATCTTTGGAAGGCCAGTGAGTTGGTGTGTGTCAAAGAAATACTTTGGAACTACGAAAGCTTGAAGCAGCAAAGCTAATCGGCAGTCATCGTACTGTTTGTGAATCACACACCCTTAGAAATACGACATTGAATTAATTGCTCTGCGAGTGAATGCATGACGCCTCCAATTTCAAAGGGTATCAGACGGCACACGCCTCAGCCTACAACAGCACCTCTTCGAGTTCCTGCTGGTCCCACAAACGGCGGTAGAGCCCGTTCTCGCGTAGCAACTCGATGTGGGAGCCGCTCTCGGCGATCGTACCGCGCTCCATGACGAGGATGCGGTCCGTTGCTGCTGCTGCGGTCAGCCGGTGGGTGATGAAGATGATTGTTTTACGCTCGCTGCCGCGAGCTAGTTGCTTGAGAATATCCTCGGCAGTCTGGTTGTCCACGCTCGAAAGCGCATCGTCGAGCAACAGGATCGGTGCATCGATCAAGAAGGCACGCGCGAGCGCCACCCGCTGACGCTGCCCACCCGAGAGTGTAATACCCCGCTCGCCTACCAGGGTCTGGTACCCCTGGGGGAAGTCGCGGATCTCAGCATCGACACGGGCTTTCTGGGCGGCGGCGACCACCTCCTCTTCGGTTGCCTCGGGACGTCCGTAGCGGATATTTTCGGCAATCGTCATGCTGAATAGAAAACTTTCCTGTGGTACGTAGGCAATCGCCCGGCGCAGATCATCGAGTTCGAGTTCGGTAACGTCGTAGCCATCGAGGAAAACCTGGCCGGGACTCACCTCTACCAGACGGGGTAGAACGTTTGCGAGGGTGGACTTGCCCGAGCCAATCGACCCGACAATGGCCACGGTCTCGCCGGGACGAATGGTGAAGTCAATGTCGCGCAGGGCCGGTTGCTCGCTATCCGAGAAGGTGTAGGTAAGGCCGTGCGCCTCCAGTTCACCGCGGACCACCGGCAAAGGCCGGGCATCAGGACGATCGACAATCGTCGGTGGGACAGCCAGTATCTGCTCGATACGGTCGATGCTGACCTGGCCGCG
>JACMIX010000511.1 GCA_014380935.1 Gloeobacterales cyanobacterium ES-bin-141
CGCGATCGAAGCAAAATACCCCGATTCGGAACGCGAGGCCCGACTGAGCCGCAGAGGTGGTACCAATCCCGTTGCAGTGGCGCTCATCGTGCTTGTGTTTGCCGTCTGGGCAAGCTTTGGCTCAGGTTAAACTTCCTGAGGCAGGGGTGACTGATATTGATGTGGATGGTCGAGCTGGTTGGTGCGCTCGAGTGCCGAGCGCACCAGACCCAGGAATAGGGGATGGGGTTTGCTGGGCCGAGATTTGAACTCGGGGTGAAACTGGGTGGCAATGAAGAATGGGTGGTCAGCAAGCTCAATGATTTCAACCAGCCGGTCATCGAGTGAGCTACCACTAATCCGGAAGCCCGCCTCGACTAGTTGACGGCGGTAGGCGTTGTTGAACTCGTAACGGTGCCGGTGCCGCTCGTAGACAACCGATTCACCGTAGAGTTGGGCCGCAAGCGTACCCTCCGCAAGGCGGCAGGGCCACAGTCCAAGGCGCATCGTCCCGCCGAGATCAACGATGTCCTGCTGCTCGGGCAGTAACGAGATAACCGGGTTGGGAGTCTCAGGGTCAAATTCAGTACTGTGTGCTCGCGTGAGCTGGGCCTGATTGCGCGCCCACTCGATGACGGAGCACTGCATCCCCAGGCACAGGCCCAAGAATGGCATGCCGGTCTCACGGGCATATTGAATCGTGCCAATCTTGCCCTCAATACCCCGCACGCCGAAACCACCGGGTACTACTACCCCATCTACTTCACTCAGGTAGTGCTCGGCTCCGCGCTCCTCGACATTCTCAGCCTGAATCCAGCGGACTTTGACCTCGGCGTCGAGCGCCACGGCCGCGTGCCGCAATGCCTCTACCACGGAAATGTACGCGTCCGACAGACGCACGTACTTGCCGACGATACCGATGGTAAGTGTACGCGAGGGATGGCAGACGCGTTCGACCAGTTTTTCCCAATCCTCGAGGTCAGGTTCGCGCTGATCGAGGCCAAGCTGGGTCAACACCTGCTGGGCCAGTCCCTCGCGCTCAAGGTTGAGCGGAACCGCATAAATCGTCTGGGCATCCTGACAGGTGATCACAGCGCCAACCGGCACATCGCAAAATTCAGAAATTTTTTCTTTGATGCCCGGAGTGAGCGGCCGGTCCATGCGGCAGACCAGGATATCGGGCTGAATGCCGATCGAGCGCAGTTCCTTGACTGAGTGCTGGGTAGGCTTGGTTTTCATCTCACCGGCAGTCGGGATGAAGGGGACCAGGATCACGTGGGTGTACAGGACATTTTCGCGGCCTACATCCTTGCGAAACTGCCGGATTGCTTCGAGGAAGGGCAGTGATTCAATATCCCCGACCGTTCCTCCCACTTCGACAATCACCACATCGGGGTTGGTATCGCGGGCGACCCGGTGAATGCGCTCTTTAATCTCATTGGTGATGTGAGGGATGACCTGAACGGTCGCACCCATATAGTCGCCACGGCGCTCCCGATTGATCACCGCTTGATAAATCGAGCCGGTTGTGACGTTGTTGAGCCTGGACATGTCGGTGTCAGTGAAGCGCTCATAATGCCCGAGGTCGAGGTCCGTTTCAGCCCCGTCCTTGGTCACGAAAACCTCTCCGTGCTGAAAGGGGCTCATCGTGCCGGGGTCTACATTAATATACGGATCAAGTTTGAGGATCGAGACCGAATACTGGCGGGACTTGAGCAACCGCCCGAGCGATGCCGCGATAATCCCCTTACCAATCGAAGAAACTACACCGCCCGTCACAAAGATAAACTTGGCCATCTCACTACCGCCAACCCGCGACCCAACGATTATAGTTCACCACCCGCGCTCCACTAAATGTGGTGGAGGTGAGTCAGGACGTAACCGGAGTCAAGATTCAATAACCCTGGGATGACCGGGAGCCGGCATTAAGGGAGTTGCTTGGGTCCTCAATGACTATGTGGGCGAATTCGATGTCATCGTAGTCGACTCGGCCATCGGAGGAGCCCATGCCTCTGCCCACTCCAAAGCCGAAGCCCCCCATGCCAAAGCCCCCCAAGCCAAAGCCGCGCGATCCGCCCAGGCTGATCATGGACCGTCCCGAACCGGTAGAGGAGGCCGTCTCGATGCGCAGGTCGTTGTTTCCGCGTTGCAGGAGCCAGCGCGGCAAGACCACGGCGATGTTGTCGCCGTTGACGAAGAGCTGCTTTATTAGCTGGTTGTTGAGAAATACCTTCAGCCCCGAATCCTGAAAGGTGTTGCTGATCGGCAATTTTGATTGGCCGGCTGCTACCGATTGAGGAGTATCGATACCGATGATTGAACCGATACGCAGGGTGAGGTCACGGCTGGGATACTTGCTGAGCGTAAATGTACGGCGGTAGTCACGACCCTGGGCTGGCAACTGAAATTGGCCTGCATTGGCCGAGAACTGATCGTAGTTATTGTCTCCGAGGTGATACAGGTTGTCATCGAGGACCTGGAGCCGGGGAGAAAGTTGCTGAAGTTGTAATTGAAATCCGCCCCCCTTCTGCATGGTTACTGACGAGGGAGCATAGTTGCTTGCTTTGGCAGTCAGGATCTTGCCCGGTTCCGTGTTGGGCAGGCGGAAACGGCCCTCGCTGTCTGTCTTGACGACGATACCCTCATCGGGAATGGCTACTTCGACCCCGGCCAGGGGCTGGCCTGTCGCCTGATCTACGACCACGCCGCTATCGGCGGACTGCAAATTGACCTTGCCACCACTCTTGGGCGGATTTTTCAGGGCAATGCCTCCGACCCGGCGCTCCAGCAATTCACGGTCCGTACCGGTGATCTTGCCGTCCCCATCGGCGTCGGCGGCAGCAATCTGGTTGTCTTGCAATAGAAGCGTGCCACTTAAATACTCATTGACAAGACCGATATCTGCCTTGTCTGTACGCCCGTCGCCGTTCACATCTCCACCGCCACCCGCGAGTACCGGCACCGCAAGCACCCCACCCAGTCCAAGACAACTGGACACTAGTAGCAACCCACGTTTCAACATGACCTACTCTCCCTTGATGAGGCGCTAGACGGTATTGGCACAGCCATGTTCCGACCAGTGGGTCTTCCTATATAGAAGAGACAACCAGTATGTGAAAATTCTAGCCTGCCAGGGCAGGAGTACAAACCTGGGGAGGTGAGCCCTCAGTCCGGGCGGTCTCGATCGATAGCCCTGGTTCCCGAGAAAACCATGGCGAGCCCCCCACCCACGATCACAATGGCAGCAGCAACGGCAACGATAGTTGTCCAGTCCATACTTCCCTTCTAGCTCTCAGAGCAATCGCTAGTCAACCCGTCACGCTGAAGTGCCTCACAGACCATCTCGGCAACTTCCTGAGGACCCTGGTAAGCGGCAGCAACACCATCTGAATGGGCCTGCCAGGCAACAGACCAGGCCATATCCGCCGACATGCCGGGGACACGTTTGACCAGAGATTCCACCACATACTCAAACTTATTGAAAGGATCGTTGAACAGCCTTACTACCCAGTCTCGCCAGCGGTTGAGTTGATCATCCTGATTTGGGGAGCGCACCGGGTTGAGCGGGCTTTTGGTCGGGAGCGTCGGCGCTGAGGTGGCCAGTGCGCTCGAACAGACAGTCGTATCGCTCATAAACGCAAGATAGTGCTTGAGGAACTCCATGGCCAGTGTAGTTTCTCAATCAAGAATCGCAAAATTTGAGTTCTGGAAGTGCCTAATGCTAAGAGTCCCCGACGATGAATCAGGGACTCTCAAAGATGAAAACTGAACCGGGTCGAGGGGGGAAACGGGGAAGACAGATTTTACGGGAACAGCCAGGGGGAAATCAAGAAAGGAACCTTACAAGAATCATCATCTGCGGTCCGGTATCGATTAGCCAGACCAAAAAATGCTCATTTCTTGTCTATTTTTAGTCAGTTACCAGTTCGGTCGCTGAGAGTGCC
>JACMIX010000512.1 GCA_014380935.1 Gloeobacterales cyanobacterium ES-bin-141
ATTTTAGCGGTAATTTCCCCTTCGACGTACCTACGATTGACTGGATATTCACCGACGTGCGTGCCCAAAAAGCAAGCGTCACCAACCGGGCAGACGGTACCCGTCTGGTGCTCGAATACGACCCAGTCTTCCGGTACCTGGTTTTCTGGACACTGGCAGGCAAGGACTTTTACTGTCTCGAACCCTGGATGGCACCGCGCAATGCCATGAACACCGGCGACCATCTCCAACACGTCCCGCCCGGTGGTTGCCTGAGCACGGAAGTTTCGATTTTGGGTGAGTTGTTATAGGTCTCTGTGTAACATCAATGTCGAGGCGGCTGTCGGTCAAGGGTTAATCCTGGTATTGGGGAGGTAGGCGAGCAACTCGCCGTGCTTGACGAGCTGATTCTGACTCAGCAGGTAAAGGCTTATTTGTAATTTTGGAAGTGGGCACCTACACTCAAAAACAATGCTCCTGCTGACTGACCTGCCGAAGGTCGGCTCAAGTTAGACTGCCTGCGTTCACCTGGCTTCCTCAAAGGGAGATTTCTCCTGAAAGCTAAGCATCGCGTACCTTTCCCGATACTCGTCGTCCTCCAGGGGAGGAAACTCTTTGAGTTCCTTGACCCGCTGCAAGATCAGCCCATCCAGGCGCTCGCTGCCGAAACTCTCGGCGATTTCTGCTTGCAGAAGTTGTCCGTTCCACTTGATTTTCAAACGTAGCTTTCCTGCCGATTTGACCGGCAGGATCGGACCGATCTTCGCAACAATTGCTGCCTTGATGTCCTGTAGATATTCATCTGAAACGGCATTGGAACTATAGGCAAGCGTCAGTTCCGACTCGGTTTTTTCTCTGGTTGCAGGGAACCGGCCGAAGTTGCCGAATTGTTTGAGGCGAGAGAGGAACTGTTCGTCCTTTTCAGGGCTTCCGAACGTTTGCGTCACCACGACATTCTTGATGCTACCGTCCGCCAATAGCTGCAGGGACAAGCGGCCTTCCTTGAACTCGCCCAGCCCGGCGATTACCTCGCGCACCTGCCATTCCACCTGTTGGTGGTATTGCCGCCAGTCGAGGTAGGTCATCTTCGGCCCCTTCCCCCTACCAGCCATCAGTTGTGCTTCGACGAAACGCAACTGGCTATCTTCAATGGCCAGGCAGCGGGCTTTGGTGTTTTCGGAAGTGCATTCCGGTAGAGTGTCCCCGGTACAGGTGTAATTTGTCGCATTCATCAAATTACAATTCTGGCCCTTGTAGTGATCGAAGCCCAGGGCATGACCGATTTCGTGGAGCAACACGACACGCAGATCGAGTTCATCGGCGTCAAGGGTCTTGCCCCTTTTGAGTGCCATCGTGATCCTGCCTATGCGGTGCTTTCTGTCCAGGGCGTGATAGCCAATTGGCAGCCGTTCGTAGTAGTTTCTGAGCCCGTTTCTGCCCAGGGCGTCGTCGTTGTCAACTGATTCAATCACGAGATCCGCATCCTCAGGATTCGTTACAAACACGATGAATCCGAACCGTTCGTACTTTTCCACGCTTTCTTCAGGAGTCTGCTTCCTCAGGATGAGCGTGTAGGTGACGTTGCGCGGCTCATTGGGCAGAGTAGCGACCAGACGAATCCAATCGAGCGCTCCCTGCCTGAAGGCACGGAGGGCTTTCTCCGGTACCGGAAGCCTGGCTTTGGGATCTGCCAGGGGACCATTGATCTTGATCACGGGATCGATAAAGACCCGGATCGGGAGATCGGTACTATCAAAGGCGGAAGCTTTGGAAGCCCCGCAGAGGATGACACCGCTCAGTAGCAACGCCAGCCATTGGCGGCAACAAAGTTTCCCGAGCGGCAGTGAAGGGAGCACCGGACGGAACATGACAGCACCTTGAGAACATGCGGAATATTGTCTCACATATTTCAAGGTGCACAGGGAGATTAGGTATCATGGAGCACTCTTAAAACCAAACATACCGCTACTGGAATTGGTGAGCTAAATGCCTTGATGCATGGCAACTCGCCTGTTGCCCCGAGCGTTATAGTGATTGGGATTGTGTGGGAATGGTTGTGTTAGGAACTGCTTTCGAACCGCTTCAGAATTTCAGACGGGTGATCGGCGATACTTTCACGGTTCGCTCTACCGTAGAGACAGCTCGACGGGGTTGGCGAGTCATCCGGACTGTTCAAAAATTGCCCCTCACCCCCGCGACTATGCCCCTCGGAGTGCAGGTCGAGACCACCAACTATTGCAACTTCAAGTGCATCATGTGCAACCGGGAAGTGCTGCCGGGTATGGACGAGAACCATCTCACCCTCCAGGCTTTCAAGCGCCTCATCGCGCAGATACAACCCGCCGTCGCGGTGATGAACGGTCTGGGTGAGCCGCTGATGGACAGGACCATCTTCGACAAACTGGATGCCTGTAGGCGGGCGCATATCCTGACGACTATGCCGACCAACCTCTCCTTCGTGCGCGGTGAGCGTCTGGAGCGGTTGCTCGCCTCACCCCCGAATATCCTGCAGCTCTCGATTGACGGCGGTGAGCGCACCAGTTACGAAGCCATCCGGGGCCGGGCCGACTACGACCAGATCATGGCCAATTTCTGGGCTCTCTCGAAGCGCTACGACCATAGGAGCTTTCATATACGGGTGCTGATCGCGCTTCAGAGGCTGAACCTGGGCGACTTCGAGCCGATGTACGCCATGATGGAGCGCTCCAACTTCAATGAGATCACGGTGGTTCCCTTCTTCGATTACGGCCATACGGGTGAGCACTTCCGCCATCTGCAACCCATGGACGGTCAAGTAGACGCGACCGTCGAGCAGATCAACGCCGTTCTGCCCGGGACCCGCGGCAAGCGTCGCAACTTCTACATCCGCTGGCGCGGGGCCGTCCAACAGCTCAAGCCCAAGTCGCCCCAGGCTGACACCGGTACACCTATTTGTCTATTGCCCTGGTACAGCACATACCTGGATGCCAAGCTCAATGTCTATCCGTGCTGCTTTTTGCAGGGCAGCGAACACGTCATGGGCAATTTGAGCCAGCAGAGCGTAGCTGAGGTCTGGCAGGGAGAACGGTACGCTCATTTTCGGTCACGCATGTTGCACGACCGCGGTAACCTGGCCGGTTGCCGGACCTGCCCACAAAACGACCGTGCTACCCTCGACGCACTGCGCAGGCTGCCCTGATCGGCGGTCCAGCGGCCAGAATGGATATATGGCAAAGCCCGAGCGTCCCCGCTATACCAAGGCGAATTTACCCAGCAAAGTCTGTGTCATTTGTGCCCGACCGTTTGAGTGGCGCCGTAAGTGGGCCGAGTGCTGGGACGAGGTAAAGTACTGCTCTGAGCGTTGCCGTCAAAGTCGGTCCCGGAGCGGCTCGTAGACCGAGCGACTATGATTGTAAATAGTCGGCAATGTATTCGTATAGCTGATTGAGAGAGTGGACTTCGATGGAATATCGGGACTATTACGCGGTTTTGGGAGTGCCCAGATCTGCCGACGAAAAACAGATCAAGATTGCTTATCGTAAACTCGCCCGGCAGTATCATCCCGATCTCAATCCGGGCGACAAAAAAGCCGAAGAGCAGTTCAAGCTCATTACCGAGGCCTACGAAGTACTCTCGGATGCGAGCAAACGCAGCCGCTACGACCAGTTCGGTAGTTACTGGCAGCAGGCTGGGGGTTCGGGGCGCAACCCGGTAGGTGGAGTAGAGGGTTTTGATTTTGACTTCAGCCGCTTCGGCAATTTTGAAGAGTTCATCGACTCGTTACTGGGCAATTTTCAGCGTGCCGGTACTGGTGCCCCCGATCCGACTGCGCGGCGTGCCCGTGGCAGCGATACAGAAATGCCCCTGGAGTTGAACCTGGAGGAGGCCCTCAGCGGGACCCGCAAGCGCTTGCGTACACCAGGCGGCAAAGTAGTCGAAGTCAATATCCCGGCCGGAGTTCAGGAGGGAACTCGGGTGCGGGTGGCGGGTGAAGGTAGCACCGGAGCACAAAGCGGTGACCTGTTTCTGGTCATCAAGCTCAAAGCGCACGACTTCTACACCATCGATGGTGAAAACCTGCTCTGCGAAGTACCGATCACTCCATCTGAAGCCGTTCTGGGTGCAAAGATAGACGTACCCACTTTAGAGGGCAAAGTTCGATTGACCATCCCGGCCGGGACTTCAACTGGTAAGACCCTGCGTCTCGGCGGTCGTGGTCTGTCCCGCCGCTCGGGCGGGCGGGGTGATCAGCTGGTCAAGATCCGTGTTGTCGTTCCCCCGGCTGTCTCCGAGAGCGAACGCGAACTGTATGAGAAACTCGCCCGTAGTGAATCGTTTCGCCCCCGTGCTTACCTCGACAGGCTCTGATATGCCGCCCA
Organism: Gloeobacterales cyanobacterium ES-bin-141; assembly: GCA_014380935.1. Taxonomy (GTDB): domain Bacteria; phylum Cyanobacteriota; class Cyanobacteriia; order Gloeobacterales; family Gloeobacteraceae; genus JACMIX01. The sequence continues at coordinate 4,338 of JACMIX010000512.1, forward strand.
AACTCTCCTCTCCACCGGACCCGCGCTCTGCTGAGTATCGCCAGTTGCGAGACAAGATAAACTTTGCTGTGCATGTCGGCTTGTTTGCCGCGACCAATTCCGGTATCGCCTTTTTTGGCCGGTTGTGGCAGGCGGATTGGCCCTGGGCTCTGTGGCTCTTTCTGGGTTGGGCACTGCTGCTCTTAGCACATGGATTTTACGTCTTTTCACTGGCTCGCTACGAGCAATCGGGCTCCTGAGGGACCTGACCCTACAATAGAAGCGTGTATTGAGGCCATCAACGCTATGCGTCGCATCTTAGCTCTCAATCCCGGAGGAATCGGTGACCAAATTCTTTTCTTCCCGACCTTGCAGGGTTTACGCGAGAGTTTTCCCCAAGACCGTATCGAGGTGCTCGTGGAGCCCAGGTCCAGGGTGGCCTACCGCGTTTGCCCGTGGGTAAACGAAACCCTGCCCTTTGACTTTAAAGCCGACTTGAG
>JACMIX010000513.1 GCA_014380935.1 Gloeobacterales cyanobacterium ES-bin-141
AGGTAGTTTCGGAGACTTATCGGGGTGAGTACGAGGCCAAGCTCGAAGAGTACCGGCAGTTGGAGATACGGTACTACGTGGTCTACAACCCACTCGGGTCGAGGCAGCACGACCCGTTGGAGGTATACGAGTTGGTGGAGGGGAACTATATACGCCTACCCGGCGAGCCTGTATGGCTGAGCGGGATAGGGCTTGGCATCGGACGGGGAGAGGGGGAGTTTGGTGGTTGGAGACGGGAGTGGTTGTATTGGTATGACGAGTCGGGAGAGCGTTACCTGACCCCTGAAGAGTACGAACAGTATCGGGCGGACCTGGCAGAACAAAGAGCAGACCTGGCCGAGCAGCAGGTAGAACAACTCAAGCAGCGGCTCAAAGATCTGGGTGTCGAACCGGAGGCGGGGTAACTCTTAAAACAAGCCCAGTTGCAGCTTGGCCGACTCTGGCATCATGTCCATGTTCCAGGCAGGTTCCCAGACTAGTTCCACTTCGCAGTCGCTCACACCCGGTAGACTGCGCACAGCGGCTGCAACCTCACCCGGCAGTGTTCCTGCCACGGGACAACTCGGAGCCGTAAGCGTCATCTGAATATCGACACGTCCCTCTGCGTTCACATCGACGCCGTAGATAAGCCCCATCTCGTAGATGTTGACCGGGATCTCGGGGTCGTAGATGGTCTTGAGGACCTCGACGACCTGGGCTTCTAGATTTTTGCCACCAATCAGGCTGGTTTCCATCGTTCTCTCCTGGTTATTCGGTCGAAATTGGCTGTCTGGTGTTTTTGAGCGCCGCCTGCAGAGTGTGCCAGGCAAGCGTGGCGCACTTCACTCGTACGGGAAATTCGCGTACCCCGGAGAGAACCGCGAGCTTACCAAACTCAGGCCCGCCGTCTTGCTCAGAAGTCCCGGTCAGCAGCCCATGGAACTTCTCGAAGAGAGCCTGTGCTTCCTCGAGAGTCTTGCCCTTCAAGACCTCCGTCATCAATGAAGCCGAGGCAGTCGAGATAGCGCAACCCGAACCCTGAAAGCGGATGTCCTGAACCACATCGCCTTCCATCTGTAGATATATCGTGATCTGGTCGCCGCACAGAGGGTTGAAACCCTCCGCCTCGCGGTTCGCGGTCACGAGCGTCCCGAAGTTGCGAGGGCGCTTGTAATGGTCAAGAATTACTTCCTGATAGAGATCGCGCAGGTCAGACATTAGTTGAACATCTCCTGAACTTTGTGTAAACCCGCCACGAGGGTATCGACCTCGGCACGGGTGTTGTAGAAAGCAAAAGAGGCACGGGCCGTGGCCGGAACGCCGAAGCGCTTCATCACCGGTTGCGCACAGTGGTGACCAACCCGGATGGCAATGCCGTCGCGGTCGAGGATGGTACCGATGTCGTGGGGATGGACACCCGCCAGCACAAAGGACAACACGCTCGCCTTTTGAGCTGCCGTACCGACGAGCCGCACACCGGGAACCTGTTGGATAGCCTCGGTTGCGTAGGTGAGCAGGTCATGCTCGTAGGCAGATATCGTCTCAAGCCCGATTTCCTGGACGTAATCGATTGCGGCACCCAGGCCAATGGCCCCGGCAATATCGGGAGTCCCCGCTTCAAATTTGTAGGGGAGCACGTTGTAGTCAGTCTTCTCAAAACTGACCGAGCGGATCATGTCGCCGCCACCCTGATAAGGCGGCATGGCATCGAGGAGTGCCTCCTTACCGTAGAGGACCCCGACACCAGTTGGCCCGAAGAGTTTGTGGGCGGAGAAAACATAGAAATCACAATCGAGTTCCTGCACGTCTACGCTCAGGTGCGGGATCGCCTGGGCACCGTCCACGAGTACGGGGATGCCGCGTCGATGGGCAAGCTCGATGAGTTCGCGCACGGGGTTGATGGTACCGAGCGCGTTTGAGAGATGCACGAGCGCAACCAGCCGGGTCCGTTCACTGAGTAGCTTTTCGTACTCCTCGACAATGATCTCGCCCGCGTCATTGATGGGTGCTACACGCAGGTGGGCTTTTTTCTCCTCGCAAATCATCTGCCAGGGAACGATGTTGGAGTGGTGCTCCATGGCCGAGATCAAGATCTCGTCACCTGCTTGCAGGTGCTTACGCCCGTATGTTTGAGCAACCAGATTGATGCCCTCGGTACAGCCTCGCACAAAGATGATCTCGCGCTGGCTCCGGGCGTTGAGCAACTGTCGTACCTTCTCGCGTACGGCCTCGTGAGCCTCGGTCGAGAGCTGAGAGAGTTGATGCACACCGCGATGAACGTTCGAGTAATACTCGCTATAAAAGCGCGTCATGGTGTCGATGACCACCTGCGGCTTTTGAGTGCTGGCAGCGTTGTCGAGATAAACCAGCGGCTTACCATGCACCTTCTGAAGCAGGATCGGGAAATCTTCCCGGATGCGCTCGACCTCAAAAGGGACCGCATCCGGCTTGAGAACGGGAGCGTCAACCGTCAATTTCATAGGGATGCCTCACAGTGTTGTCGGGTAACCAGGTAAAAAGAAACTCTTCTAGTTCGGTACGGAGTGCTTTGACCTTAATCTGCTCGAACATGTCGCTTGCAAAGGCGTAGGTGAGCAAGCCGCGGGCATCCGCTGCGCTGAGACCGCGCGAACGCAGGTAAAAGAGCGCCTCGCCATCCATCTGGCCCACGGTCGAGCCGTGAGAGCACTTGACGTCGTTTGCAAAGATCTCCAGCTGCGGATTGGTGTGAACCAGCGCTTCGCGGGAGAGCAGCAGGTTGCGGTTGGTCTGCTTCGCGTCGGTCTTCTGGGCATCCGGATGTACGTGGATATTGCCGTTGAAGACCGCCCGGGATTTGCCGTCCAGGATGCCCTTGTAAACCTGGTGGCTTACACAGTGAGGCTTCGCGTGGTCCACACGCAAATGGTTATCCACATGCTGGCCATCCTTCACCATGTAAAGACCGTTGAGGGTGCATTCGATCCCCTCGGCGTCGAGTGCTGCATTGACGTCGTTACGGGCGAGAGCGGCCCCGACTGAGATCGAGAGCGAGGAGAAGCGGCTAGCCCGCTCCATCTGCACCTGAGTCGTAGAGACGTGGAAAGCATCCGGGCTCTCGCACTGCAGCTTGTAGTGATCGATGACGGCACCGGCACCTACTACGACCTCGGTGAGCGGGCAGGTGAAGTACACACCCTCACTAGCGGCGATGTAGTTTTCGATGATCGTCATCTGGCTGTTTTCCCCGACCACAATCAGGTTGCGCGGATAGGAAACGCCTGGCTGTTCACCGACTGATGCGAGAAATAGCAGGTGGATTGGTCGCTCGACTACTACTCCCCGTGGCAAGTAGATGAATGCCCCGTCGCGGCCAAAGGCAGTGTTGAGTGCAGCGAAGCTGTGCTCGTCAAAACGGGCGTAACGGCCCCAATGGGGCTCCACCAGCTCGGGCGTCTGTTTGAGAGCCTCGGCCAGACTGCCGATCGTACAACCCGGTGGTATCCCTTCCGTATCGGATAGCTCGGGCGCGAACCGACCATTGACGAACACAAGTCGGATGGCACCTTGGTAGGTATGCAGAGCGCCGACACTTAAATCAGACTCCCCGGATACGAGTTCAAAGCGCGTCTTCGCAATTGCTGAGACACTCGTGTTTCGCCAGTCCTCGTGCCGGATGGTCGGAAAACCCAGCACATCAAAGCGCTCGATCGCTCTACGGCGCAACTGACGAATGGTAACCGGCTCATTAGCGCCAACCTGCTGGTCAAGACGCTCGAAGTCTGCAAAATAACTTGTCTTGGTAATCGCTTGCGTCATGTTTATTCCCATTGCTCAGGCACCCACGGGCCGGGCAACTTCTTGTTCGAGCCAGGAGTAGCCTTTTTGCTCCAGTTCGAGCGCGAGTTCTCTGCCCCCCGAGCGCACAATGCGACCACCCATCAGCACATGGACAAAGTCGGGGACGATGTAATTGAGCAGCCGCTGGTAATGGGTAATGACCAGGAAGGAGCGTTTGCCGTCGCGGAGGCTATTAACCCCGTCTGAGACCAGTTTCAATGCGTCGATATCAAGGCCCGAGTCAGTTTCATCGAGGATGGCAAGGGTTGGCTCGAGAACGGCCATCTGGACGATCTCATTGCGCTTTTTCTCGCCGCCCGAGAAACCCTCGTTGACCGGGCGCTTGAGCAGGCTCTCGTCCATTTGCACCAGTTTCACCTTCTCGCGCACGAGGGCCAAGAACTCCATTGCATCGAGCTCCTGCTCGCCTCGATGCTTGCGAATCGCGTTGAGGGCCGCTTTCAGAAAATAGACGTTATTGACTCCCGGAATTTCTACCGGGTATTGAAAGGCGAGTAGCAACCCTTCGCGCGCCCGCACCTCAGGACTCAGTTCGAGCAGATCCTTACCCTTGTAGAGGACTGAGCCTGCTGTGACTTCGTACTCTTCGCGTCCGGAAAGCACACCGGCCAGGGTACTTTTGCCCGAGCCGTTCGGCCCCATGATGGCGTGGACCTCGCCCGGATTGATCTGCAAGTCGATCCCCTTGAGAATCGACTTGCCTTCTACCTGCGCGTATAAATTGTTGATTTCGAGCATGATCTTTGCGTTCTCTCTGGTTTTCGGCATTCAAATGGCGGTTCTAGCCAACGCTTCCTTCGAGGCTAACTTCGAGTAACTTCTGGGCCTCGACGGCAAACTCCATCGGCAACTCGCGGAATACCTCCTTACAGAAGCCATTGACGATCATGGAGACTGCGTCCTCGGTCGAGATGCCGCGCTGGTTGCAGTAGAAGAGCTGGTCTTCACCAATTTTGGAGGTGGAAGCCTCGTGCTCCATTTGCGCCGTCGGGTTCTGCACGTCGATGTAGGGGAAGGTGTGTGCCCCACACTGATCGCCGATCAGCATCGAGTCGCACTGGGAGTAGTTGCGCGCCCCGTGTGCCCCACTCAGAATCTTGACCGAACCACGGTAGGTGTTTTGGCCATGACCGGCGGAGATACCCTTGGAGACAATCGTGCTGCGGGTGTTCTTACCGATGTGGATCATCTTGGTGCCGGTGTCAGCCTGCTGGTAGTTGTTGGTGAGGGCTACCGAGTAAAATTCACCGACCGAGTTGTCGCCTTTGAGGATGCAACTGGGGTACTTCCAGGTAATGGCGGAGCCGGTCTCAACTTGCGTCCAGGAGATTTTCGAGTTTTTGCCCTCGCACTTGCCACGCTTGGTGACGAAGTTATAAATGCCGCCTTTGCCCTCTTTGTCGCCCGGGTACCAGTTCTGTACAGTCGAGTACTTAATCTGGGCGTCATCATGCGCGACCAATTCCACCACCGCGGCGTGCAACTGGTTTTCATCGCGCATGGGGGCGGTACAGCCTTCGAGGTAGCTTACGTAGCTGCCGGCATCGGCAATGATCAAGGTGCGCTCGAACTGGCCTGTATTTTTGGCGTTGATGCGGAAGTAGGTCGAAAGCTCCATCGGGCAACGTACACCCTTAGGAATGAACACGAAGGAACCGTCGGTAAACACCGCTGCGTTGAGTGCCGCAAAGAAGTTATCCGTGTGAGGTACTACCGAACCCAGGTACTTGCGCACCAGTTCGGGATGCTCCCGGACCGCTTCGGAAAAAGAGCAAAAAATAATGCCCATGGCCGAGAGCTTGTCTTTGTAGGTCGTGGCCACGGAAACGCTGTCGAAGACCGCATCTACCGCCACACCTGCGAGCATCGCGCGCTCGTGCAACGGGATGCCCAATTTCTCGTAGGTCTTGAGCAGCTCGGGATCGACTTCGTCCAGGCTCTTAGGTCCATCACCCTTTAACTTGGGTGCTGAGTAGTAGGCGATTTGCTGGTAGTCGATACCGGGATAACGGACGTTCTGCCACTTCGGCTCCTCCATCGTCAGCCAGTGACGGTAGGCCGTGAGGCGCCATTCGAGCATAAATTCGGGCTCGTTCTTTTTGGCCGAGATAATACGAATCACGTCTTCGTTCAGTCCGGGTGGAAGCGTGTCCTGCTCCAACTCGGTGACGAACCCGAATTTGTACTCCTGGTTTGCGAGTTCTTCAATATTTTGCGTAGAAGTCGGCATGGTGTCTCGTGTCTCTCTTACTTACAAAACAGGGCTGCTCAGTGTCTGCTCAAGGGGACTTGTGTGGGGTACCCGCCGCCCTCCCAGGGGCTGGGTCATTTCTGCCAGGGTGATGCCCTCGAGCGCCTGACGGACGGCCTGGTTGATGCGCTGCCAGTTGCTGCGTAAAGGACAGATGGCTTCCTGGGAGCACTCACCGGGACCGTCGTCAATGCACTCTGTTAGGGCTATCGGCCCCTCAAGTGCCGCGATAATTTCGGCAACTGAGATTGCATCCGGTCGTCGCGCGAGGCCGTAGCCCCCCTTAACGCCGCGATGTGAAACCAGCAGACCGTCGCGCACCAGCAATTTCAAGATCTTGCTGACAATCGGCAAGGACAGGTGAACTTCGATGGCCAATTCAGGCGCGTTGTAGGACCGATGCGGGTTGCCGGCCAAATGGGTCATCAGCACGATTCCGTAGTCAGTTTGTCTGGTGATGCGGATCATGGGCGTGGGCCTTGCCAGAATCAGTACCATTTTAGTACTTATTCATGCCAATGTCAGTTCAGCGGCAGACTTTTGGTTGGGACGGTCTTTGCCCCGCGGGGCCAGCGGCAGGCAAGCCAGCCCTGCTGACGCGACCAGCGCCTGAGTACCCAGTCTGGGTTGACGACGACCGGCATGCCCACGGCCTTGAGCATCGGTAGGTCGGACGCACTATCGGTATAAAAAAAACTCTCAGCCAGGTTGACCTGGTGCACCGCAGCCCAGGCCTGGGCCGCTTTGACTTTGCCTGCCCCGTAGCACAACCCGCCCACGCCCAACCGACCCGTGAAGAGCCCCTCTGCTACTTCCAGGTGTGTACATAGGGTCGCGTCCATTTCGAGGGCTTCGGCGACTGGAGACGAGAGGTAGCAAGTTGCAGCGGTCAGCAGCACGCAACGATGTCCTCGCTCGCGGTGCATCGTGAGTGCAACCCGTGCCTGGGCCGCTACGCGGGGAAGCAGTTCCTCAAGGGCAATCTTGCGGCAGAAGTGGGCGAAGTCCGCCTCGCGCTTACCGCGGACACCTGAAAGAGTGGGCTTGAGGATTTCATCCACCGGCAATCGGTTCAGCCGGTAGAGCAAATAGTAATAAACCGTCTTGAACAGATCCCCCATCCCGGCCCGGTCGGCTGCAATCGCTCTCTGCACGTAGAGAAGCGAAGAATTGCCCGCAACCAGGGTCTGGTCCATATCAAAGAATGCCGTGGTCTGCTCACCGGTAGGCGCAGCAAGAATTTTCTGGATAAGACGATTCTGGCTCTCGACAAGCGGACGTCGTCTGAGAGTACGGCGCTCGATGGATTTGCGCAGACGCATCATGGATAGGTATCGTTCATAGGCAGCCCCTTCAGCATACAGACATACCAGCCCTCCCATGTGGGTCAGTTATGCTGAGTAAGCTTTGCGAGAGAGGCGATTCGGTGCGTTCGGTCATCATTGGTACGCGGGACTCTGAACTTGCCCTGGTTCAGACCCACTGGGTGCAGCAAGAGTTGCAACAGGCCCATCCTGATTACGCCATTGAAGTCCTCCAGATGAAAACCCAGGGGGACAAGATTCTGGATGTGGCCCTGGCCAAGATCGGCGACAAGGGGCTGTTCACCAAAGAACTTGAAGCGGCAATGTTGACGGGTAGAACCCACCTCGCCGTGCATTCGTTGAAGGATTTACCGACGACGTTGCCCGAGGGTCTCGTGCTGGCTGCAATCACCGAGCGTGAAGACCCGGCAGATGCAGTGGTGATGCACGGGCGATGGGATGGCCGTACGCTCGACGAGTTGCCGGAGGGCTCCGTCATCGGTACCTCATCTTTGCGCCGACTTGCCCAGTTGCGCAGCCGCTATCCCGGATTTGACTTTCAGGACATCCGGGGAAACCTCAACACCCGCCTGAAGAAGCTGGATGACGGCAAATACGATGCGATTGTTCTCGCGGTGGCCGGTCTCAGACGCCTGGGCTGGCACGAGCGCATCACCCAGGTTCTCTCGCCTGAGATCTCCCTGCATGCAGTTGGTCAGGGAGCCCTGGGAATCGAATGCCGTGCGGATGATCCGGATATTCTCCAACTCGTAGGCGTCCTCAACCACCTACCCACCGCTCTACGTTGTCGGGCCGAACGGGCAATGCTGCGCTCCCTCGAAGGAGGCTGTCAGGTACCTATTGGTGTCAACAGCCGCTTTGACGACGACACGCTCTATTTGCAGGCTGTAGTCGCCTCCCTGGACGGTAAGCATCTGATTCGCGCCGAACACACAGGACCGGCCCGGGAACCCGAGGCTGCGGGCGTGACTCTGGCCGGAAAGTTGCGGGCGAACGGCGCTCAAGCAGTGCTCGATCAAATTTTTCAAACCGTGGGACGGGGAAGCTAGTTTAACTCCGGGGCCGGGGCTTGTCGTTGCGAAAATAGTAGCGCTGGAGCGATTCGGTCGGAATGTCGTACAGGCGCTGTTCTGCTGAGCGGACTAGGGCCTCATCCCCTTCGATCAAAATCAAGAACTTGCCCCGCTCGATTTCATTGCGGAAAGAGATGGATTCGTTGCTCTCGAAGATCAGGCCCGTACCTCCCCCTACAATCAGGCCTCCCAACATCCCTGAGATGCCTCCTAAAAAAGCCGCAGCAATCCAGGTGAGGATCTGATTGTCCGCAAAGATCTCGATACCGCTAATCAAGTTGAAGATCAGGCCGAAGATAGCACCGATCACGCCTGTTGCGGCAGCGGTGAGGAATGCCCGGCGCTTGGCCATGTTGACCGGCTTGGCAAAACCGACGGCATCAGCGTCGCGGTAACCCTTGCCCACAATAGCGATGTTTTCGGGCGACGTACCGGTCTTTTGCAGTCGGCGGTAGGCGTTGAGGGCAGCCTGCTCATTTGGCAGGACGGCAATAACCAGGTGACGTTCACGAAATTCTGCGGTTTGCACGGCTAAGTCGAAAGCTCTCCATCTCCACTTTAAAGGGGTGTCGAGGTTCTGCGCCAAGCGCCTCCCACCCAAGATCCAACCAGTCATAGCCTCCAACCTTCAGGAACATTCCTTTGGTTGTTGACATATGGCTGGAAGGTGGTGAAGAATGGGTGGTCGCAAACGTGCTTATGACACGTAGATCCTGTGCCGGGATAGCTCAGTTGGTAGAGCAGAGGACTGAAAATCCTCGTGTCGGCGGTTCAAGTCCGCCTCCTGGCACCATTTTTTAATCACATGATCTTGCGAAGCGTGAGCTTGTAATGGGTAGTAAACCGTCTGCTGCGTTGTGGCCGTACTTCAAAAGCTTTGTGAGCTGTGCGGATGTCGTCTTGACTCTTGTTGCAGCTTCGACACTGCCTATGAAATGCCTATGAACCACGCTGCCAACAGGACTTTCATAGTTCAAGAACATCGTACGTTCCCAACAAAAAGGCCCCCTGTTGGGGGCCTTGCGTTCATCCGTGGAGTTGATGCTTAACCGTTGATGTCAGCGGTAGCCACGGCAACCGGGGCCGCCTCGCCACTCGCCAGGTCAAGCGGGAAGTTGTGCGCATTCCGCTCGTGCATCACTTCCATTCCCAAGTTCGCTCTGTTCACCACATCAGCCCAGGTATAAATCGCACGACCCTGCGAATCCACGATGCTGCTGTTGAAGTTGAACCCGTTCAGGTTGAATGC
>JACMIX010000514.1 GCA_014380935.1 Gloeobacterales cyanobacterium ES-bin-141
AGGCAGCCCGCTTCCTTGAGTTGGATGCGCAACTCCGCGTAATTTTCGATGATGCCGTTCTGGACGACGGCGAGTTTGCCGCTGGCATCGGTGTGGGGATGGGCATTGTGTTCTTCGGGTTTGCCGTGGGTCGCCCAGCGGGTATGACCGATACCCGCCGTGGCCGGGTGTTGAGCGGCACCGTTGAGTTTTTGCTCGAGGTTGTGCAACTTGCCCTTGGCACGCACCAGGTGCAGGCCGTCGCACGTCACAGTGGCGATACCCGCCGAGTCATATCCCCGATACTCCAGCTTCTTGAGCCCCGCAACCAGGATTGGCAGGGCCAGGCGCGGACCGATGTACCCGACAATTCCACACATAGGACGAGCACCCAAAGCAGTCAGAATAGACTTATAGTGCCCGCACGAGCTAAGAATCGTCAAATTCACTCCCACGGCGGAGGACCGATTCAGAAGTTGCTATGGACCTGAATCGAGAGCGAATCGCTGCCGGGTTGACCGGATTGACCGAAGATTGAAAACCCCCGCGAGTATTTCAACTCCACCAGCGGTAGCTTGATCCCCAGGTTCAGACGCTCACCGACGAGGGCACCGAAGTTCGTCCCGCTCCAGTCCATGCCCTCGCGCAACTCGTAACCGGCGGACAGATAAACATTCTCAAAGCGCAGGGCCTTGACCCGCACATCCGCCGCGAGCCCCTGATTGAAGCCACCTGTCTTGCGCAGGTTGTTGTCATAGCCGAGGTCGAGATTAGCTTGCTCGAAGAGCGGAAACGTCAGGCGCGCACCGGCGCTCTGGTCCCGGCCGTTCTGGTTGAGTTCACCGGTGCTCTCGAAGCGCACCTGCAAGGCCACGCTGCCGAACAGGACTCTGACGCCGCTGCCGAAGATGTCGCGCTGGTTGAAGCTGCTCGAGTTGAGGCCAAAACGCTCGACACGACCATAAAGACTGAAATTGGCTGGTCCCACTACCAGGTCCTGCAACCGGGCGGCAAGACCATCGTCCTGGCGCACAGAACCGCTCTGACTGGCGTTCTTCCAGTCGTAGTTCAGCTGTAGGGGTCCCAGGTTGGACTGCAAGCCCGAGCTGAAGAATGTAGCCGGGTCAGTATCACGCTGGGTACGCTCGACCTGCGCGTTCCAGCGCAACTGTTCGAGGGGAGTCCATTCGACGCGGTTCGATAACAAAGTGGTCGGTTGCTCTGAGGCAGAAGCCTGCTCCTGAGCTTTGAGCTGAAAATTGAGCGCCGGACCAATCTGATAACGCGTCTCACCCCGCGTTGAGAAAGTATCGGGCTTTGCGACGCTAATCTCAAAACGGTTACTGCCCAGGGCCGCAGCCAGTTCAGCCGTCTGAGACTGGTTTAGTTCAAGCTGAAAACGCCGGGATTGACCTGTTTCACCGATTTCACTCGACGCGATGCGCCCAGGTAGTGCGCCCACGTGCAGATCTCCCGGTTGCCCGAGCTTGAGCGCCTCACCGTTAAGAGCCGGAACCGGTGCACTTGCCTGTAAGCGCAGTAGACCTCCGGGCTGGCTCCAATCCAGTTGAACCGGTAACGTTTCTGAATCGAGCGCTTCTACCGGGTAGGACGGCCATTCCTGCTCGACTGGTAGCGGCAGTGCATCGAGGGACTCGATCTCAAGACTTTGAGCAAAAGCCGTATTTTGTACCAGGACCAGAGCTAGAACGCCGTAAAGAGGGAGGTGCTGCCGGGACATCGTTCACCCACAGGGACGGGCCTTAAAACAGTATGCCTACTGGCGGCAGTGTTCTCCCACAGCCCAACGGCTTATACCTCGACCGGGATCACGGCTGCATTCGGCAGCTCTCATCACTAAAATCGGTCTGAAGCCTTGAAAGTTGCCTGACTTGCTCCGTACTCAAGCTCAGAGCCTCAGCAACCTGCTCAACGGTCAAGCCCAGAGCCAGGAGACGAGGTACCGCTTCCACCCTGGCTTCTTGCTTTCCCTCTTGCTTCCCCTGCTGAAGGATGTCCTGGTAGATCACTGACTCACGCATAACTCCCTCCTGACCGTGTGCTCCTAACGCATTCTGGACAATGCCAACCTGGTGCCAATCGTAATTGCCGGTCCCATGGCTTTTCCTACCCAACCAAGGTGCTTCTCGGCCAGGAAACGTGCCCGGCCCGCGTAGATGGCAGAGCGGAGCTTGATCTGAGAATGGTCGGCTTTGTAGGTCAATACATTGTGTCCGGCCCGCTTCCACTCGGTCTGCTCCGCCTCGCTGATGCGGCCCTCCGCTACGACCCGGTCGAACAGTTTGGTCCCCGGTAGTGGATAGGTGATCGTGAAACTCAAATAATCGAGTGGCAGGGTCGGGATGAATTGCAGCGTCGAGAGGATGTCCTCGGTCGTCTCGCCTGGATAGCCAATCTGAAAGAAAGCCGCCGCCTTGATGCCGACGTCGTTGGCGTCGTGCAACGCCTGGCGCACCGTCTCGGGAGTAAAGCGTTTGCCCATCTGCCGAAGTACCTGTGGGCTTCCTGACTCGATACCAAAGAAAATGCGGTCGCACCCTGCCTCTGCCATCCGGGCAAAAACCTTGCGCTGCACGTCCACCCGACCCAGACAGTCCCAGCGAAACTTCAGGCCCCGGCGCAGGATCTCATCGCAAATCTTGAGTGAGCGTTGCCAGTTGAGCATAAAGATGTCGTCAGAAAACCAGATGCGCGTATAACCGGCCGAGAGGGCCTGCTCAATGTCCTCCATTACCTGGTCCACCGTATGTTCGCGGTAGGTCGCACCAAAAATGGGCTGGTCGCAATACTCACAGCCGTAGGGGCAACCGCGGGCCGTGAAGACGGGTGTCTGTGTGTAGCCGAACGTCCGCTCCCAGTAAGCAAGATAGCCTTCGTGGTCGAACAGGTCGCGGGCGGGCATGGGCATACGGGTCAGCACTTCCTTGGCGATGAGAGGGGCCTTTGCGGCCCCACGAAGACTGCCGTCCGCATCGAGCGTGCAGACTCCCTCCAGATGCGTGTAAGCCTCGCCCCTCCCGAGGCAACCCACCAGTTCCGCCCACACCAATTCACCCTCACCGCGCATCACCAGGTCAAAGTCGGGCAGGAATGCGGCGGGGTTGCCCGAGGGCATCGGCCCACCTGCCACCAGCGGTACGTGCGCGAGCCGTTCGCGCAAGGCCCGCGCAACTACGAGCGCGTCCTCGCGCATGGTCACCATGCAGTACACACCGACGACCAGGGGCTGTTCGCGGACTGCCTCGGTAATCGCCCAGTCCGTGCCCCGGAAGGTGCAGTCGAGCAAGCGGACACTGAAGCCCAGCGTCCGCAGGTAAGCCGCGATGAAACCCTGACCCAGCGGTGGAAAGAGCCAGACCTTGCGGGTCTCGCGGTGGACGTAGGGGTAGATGAGAACGATGTCGGCCATGGATTATCCGGGCGGGGTTTTAGGAGCCGGGTCTTCAATCGGAGCGGGCTGGAAATCCTGCCGAAAGTCCAGCAATTGCACCAGCAGCAAGTAGCCGACGCTCACGGCCAGCGCCAACGCCCCCGTTACAATAGCCACCAACTTCGAACGGTCCATACCTAACGTTATGCCTTGTAGGGCACAAAGTTGCCGTCTTTGATCACGAATACCTGAACGGGAGCATCAACCACGTCGCCGTCCTTGGTGAAGTTGATCGGCCCTGCGAGGCCCGGAAAGTCCTTAGTTTTGCTGACCTCGGTCAGGACTGATTCGCGCGTGAGATCGGATGCCGCGATCGCGGCGAGCAAAATGCGCGTCGCGTCGTAGGAATAAGGAGCGAAGGGGCCAGGGGCCTCTTTGTAGCGCGATTTGTAGGTGCTTACGAAAGCCGCGTTGTTGACCTCGGCAGGGCCACTGACATAGATATTGGCGGTCTGAGCACCGACTGTCTGCAGGAAGGTCTGCTCCTTGACACCGTCGCCGCACAAAAAAGGCACTTTGATCCCCAACTGCCGGGCCTGAAGCAGGAGCGGACCGGCCTCGGGGTAGTATCCCCCGAAGAAGACCACGTCGGGATTGCCGCCCCGGATCTTGGTGAGCACGGCCCGAAAATCCTTGTCGCCGGGTGTGACACCTTCGTAGAAGATTACCTCGGCCCCCCCGGCCTCAACGGCTTTGCGGAAGAAGCCCGCGAGTCCCTCACCGTAAGCCGTCTTGTCCTGCAAGATGGCGATTCGCTTTGCTCCGAGCACTTTGAGGGCAAACTCGCCCGACACCGGTCCTTGTTGATCGTCGCGGAAAACGACGCGAAAAACATTCTTGAGCCCCTGGGCGGTCAATTTCGGATTGGTGCTGCCGGGGGTGATCATAGTCAGCTTGCCCCGGCTGTAAATCTGCGAGGCAGGAATCGAGCAGCCGGAATTGAAGTGGCCTACCAGTCCCAGGAGACCCTCGGTGCTGACCATTTTTTGCGCCACGATGACGGCCTGGCGGGGCTCAGCCCCGTCATCGCCCGAGACGACCTCGACCATTTTGCCCTGGATGCCGCCTTTGGTATTGACCTCATCGACGGCAATCCGGACCGCATTGAGAATGTATTCTCCCTGGAATGTTTGGGCTCCCGAGAGGGGTCCCGCCATACCGATGACGATCTTGTCGCTGCCCGCACCGGTATCGCCAGGGCTACTACAGCCACCGCTCAGCGCCAGCAGGGCAAGACCGGCTGTGAACTCTCGGCGTCGGATCGGTCTATGCATGGTGGTACACCGGTTTTTTGGACCATCCTATCGTGTCGTAAATTTACGGCTTCCGGTACTTCCCGGGTGCCCTCTACCCTCGATAGACGATACACTCTTAATCGGTGTCACGCTGATGTCTGGTACGTGCCCAACCTCATCGCCTTCCTGACCGCTGCATTAGTCGTTCTGTGGACCACACCGGCTGTAAGGGCCGTGGGTCTGCGTCAGGGTTGGGTGGATCTGCCGAACGAACGCAAGATTCACACGCGACCCATGGTACGCCCCGGTGGAATTTCGATTTTCGCCGGTGTCACCTGTGCTCTTTTGCTGGTCTGGACGCTGGGTCTATTTGGCTTTTTGCCCCAGGACCGGGAGTACGAGATCTGGGGCGTAACCATTGGGGCTGTCTGCTTTTTCCTGCTGGGTCTTGCGGACGATTTTTTCAACCTGCCGGCTCTGCCCCGTCTGCTGATCCAGATCGCCATTGCCTGTGGAGCCTGGAAAGTCGGGGTCGATATAGAGACACTCTCGCTACCTTATTTTGGTGTGGTCAAGCTGGGCTGGTTGAGCCTGCCAATTACAGTGTTGTGGCTGGTTGGGGTGGTCAATGCGATCAACTTCATCGACGGCCTCGACGGCCTTGCTGCCGGTGTGTGCGGGATCGCAGCTGTGGTGACCCTCATTGTCACTCTCTTTACAGGACAGTTCGCAGCTGCTTTGATCTCGGCTGCGGTAGCAGGTAGCGCACTCGGATTCTTGCGCTACAACTTCAATCCCGCTCAGATATTCATGGGGGATGGGGGTGCCTACTTTCTGGGGTTCATGCTGGGTGGTCTGTCGGTTATCGGGGTGGTAAAACTGACCGTTGCGATTGTGATCCCGTTTTGCATCCTGGCCGTACCGATCTTCGACACCACCTCGGTGATCGTGCAGCGCCTGCGCACGGGAGTCTCTCCTTTCAAACCGGACAAACGCCACCTGCACCACCGGCTCTTAAAGGCGGGCCTGTCACACCGTTTTGCTGTCCTGGTCATCTACGCCCTTACCCTCTGGGCAGGCACAATCGCCCTTGCCCTCTCGGGAATGCCCGCCGGGGGTACCTACGCGGTAGGGGCGACGTTGCTGCTTGCCTACACAGGGTGGGAAGCCTGGAAGCGTGTTCAGGATAGACGACCACGGTGATGGTGAGCGGCTTCGGTGCACGAACGGATGTGTACTCGGGCACCAGGCGCAGTCAGGGGCTCGGGAGCAGGTGCAAGCTACGCGGCGAAGCCATTTGGAGTATGTGCTGTGCAGCCCAACCGGGCATCCTATGAGTTGGCAACACGCGACCTTTCCGGCACCGCCCACGATAGCGAGTTACTCTTATACTGAAGTGAGCCCTTTCACTTCGCGTCTCAATGAGCTTTTGGAAGCGTTTGTTTACGGGTGTGGAGACAACTACTGACAGCGACAGCGTCTATGACCGCATCGTCTTCTCGACAAACCGCGAGATTGACCTCTATGAATTGGAAGAACTCTGTGACGCAGTAGGCTGGTCGCGCCGTCCCCTACGCAAGGTCAAAAAAGCGATTGAGCATAGCTTTTGTGTTGTTTCAATGTACAACCAGAGTAATGATTTCAAGCATCTGATCGGCTTTGCGCGGGCCACATCCGACCACGCCTTCAACGCGACCATTTGGGACGTAGTCGTCCATCCCGAGTATCAGGGCAAGGGTATGGGCAAGGCTCTGATGGAAAAGATTATCGATGAGCTGCGGGCCGAGGATATCAGCAACATCACGCTCTTTGCCGACCCACACGTGGTTGATTTCTACCGGCGTCTCGGTTTTGTTGCCGACCCGGAGGGGATTCGGGGCATGTTCTGGTATCCCGAGTAGACCCTATGCAACCTCGTGCGCGGCCTGCTCAATGACCTGCCAGGTTGCCGTGGCTGTGTCATGCCAGCTGAATTGGGACGCTCGCTCAAGTGAACGGCGGCTGTATTCGAGGTTGGTCTCGGGGTTCAGCAGTTTGCCGAGTCCCTTCACGATCGCTTCTGTATCTTCGGGGTGAACAGTGAGAGCGCTATTACCGGCGAGTTCCGCCAGGGCAGTCGTACTGGAGGTGAGCACCGGTGTTCCGCAGGCCATTGCTTCAAGCACAGGTAAACCGAACCCTTCATAGAGGCTGATATAGGCAAACAGGCGCGCGCCGCTGTACAGCACTGCCAGATCTTCAACTGGAATGTAGTCAAGCCACCGCACGCGTTCACCCAGACCCAATCGGTGTGCGAGACGAACGAGCTCCGGGGTGTAACGCTTATCCATACCACCGCCAATCGCGAGCACTCCCTCCCAGTCACCCAGTTCCTTGAAGGCGGTCAGCAGTCGCGCGAGGTTCTTGTGAGGCGCGTGAGCACCAACGTAGAGCATGTACTGGCGGGGCTTCAGGCCGTAACGCGCTAGCCTCGCGTCTGACACGGGCTGCGCAAAAAAAAGTGAACGGTTGCAGGCAAGCGCAATCACCGAGATGCTGGCCGGGTCCAGGTTGTAGAAGCGGACCAGATCGGTACGCGTTTGTTCCGAGTTGCAGACGATTCGAGTCGAGCGTCCGAGGCAAGCAGGAATCAAATAACGAAAGTAGCCGACCTTGGAGGCGAACCAGTGCGGATAGATCAGGGGAATGACGTCGTGCGCCATCGTCACCTGGGGAGTCCGGCCCACGAGCGGTCCTTCCGGCACGGGGTTGAACAGTAACTCTCCTGGGCGTAACAACCAGGGCAGGACAGCCTGGTTCCAAACCAGGCGCGCCGTATGGCCCCTCAACTGAACCCGCTGCACCTGGGGATCGTTGCCGGCAAACTGTGCTGGTAAAAATTCCCGCAAAGGCAAACCCATGCTCCGCCAGCACTGCCACAAGTTAAGAGCGTAGTTGCCGATGCCTGTAGGGCGTAGGGTCAGGTAGCTGCCGTTGAAGACGACGGTCACTCGGCACGGGTTGATAAAGCGCCTCTCAGTCTAGCGTTTGAAGGCTTCACTTCCAGGTTGGCAAGATCAGAAGCTTTGACAGTGCAGCCGTATACTTGCCATAATGGTTGGCTGTTGTGATTTCGCCCGGAACAGGTACCAAGACGCGCTGTGCGCACCTGGACGGCGGTTGGAGACTACATGGTTTACGCGATTATTGAAACTGGCGGCAAACAGCTTCGGGTAGAGCCGGGCCGTTTTTACGATGTCGAAAAACTTGAAGCCGAGCCTGAAAGTGTTCTGGACATCACTCAGGTTCTACTCGTCAGACATGATGACGGAATTGTGATCGGGCAGCCGATTATCGAGGACGCAACCGTCCACACCCGCGTTCTCCAGCATGGCAAGGCCAAGAAAATCATCATCTACAAGATGCGACCCAAGAAAGGCTACCGCCGCAAAAAGGGTCATCGCCAACAGTTCACCCGCTTGATGGTCGAGACGATTACCCTGGGAGACCAGAGCTTCAGCCTCCCGATAACCGAGCAGACTCCACAAGTTGACACACCGGAGAGTTAAACATGGCACACAAAAAAGGTACCGGTAGCACCCGTAACGGTCGTGACTCCAACGCTCAGCGTCTGGGTGTCAAGAAATACGGTGGCGAGAAGGTCAAGGCAGGCAATATTCTGATTCGCCAGCGGGGCACCAAGATTCACCCCGGTAATAACGTGGGTCGGGGTTCGGACGATACACTGTTTGCTCTCATCGAAGGGATTGTCACCTTCGAGCGTCTTGGTCGTGACCGCAAAAAGGTCAGCGTATACGCCCTCGAGGCCGTCACCGAGACTCAGCTGATAGCAGCTGAGTAACTCAATTGGGGAAGGCGTTAATTGCAGGCGCGTTCTGCCATGGCGTCTGCATCGCTGTACACGACTCGCCGCAGGCTCCCGCGGGTCTGAGCTGTTTTGATGTCTCGCTCGGCTTCGAGCACTCCCCTGCGAGTGAGCCTACAATCTCCTGACGACTGGGAATATTCAGCCAATCCTGCACCCTGTAAATAATTCCAGACCTGTACGACCTCTCCTTCGTGTAATTCGGCACTCAGAGCTACGCGGTTGACATTCATGAGTACCGATGTCGCTCCACGGCTCAGGTCGTACATGATCCTCAGGACACCGTAACGCTTCTCATCACTTTGTCTTACCTGCTGAAGACTCTTCATCTTGTTCTCCGGATTGTCTATTACATAGAATGCCCACAGTCGTAGCGCCATCACCGTTGGGTAGCGGACAGGAATCGCTCCGGACTCTGTGTGTCATGCTGAATGCATGATCCTTGTAACTGGTGCCACAGGTTTTATAGGTTCTCATACCGTCCGTGCGCTGCGTGCACGTGGGCTGACCGTGCGAGCCCTGGTACGCCCGTCTGCGGATGTGGCTTCACTGACCACCCTGGGCGTTGACCTTATTCGCGGAGATCTGCTCGACCCGCAAATTCTCAAGCAGGCGTGTACTGGGGTCGAGCAAATTATCCACATAGTCGGGATTATCCGAGAAATACCGCCCAAGGTTACCTTTGAGCGCATTCACATCGAGGGGATGCGCGGTTTACTTACTGCCGCCCAGGCGCAGGGGGTCGGGCGATTCATCTACATCTCAGCTATCGGGGCACGCCCGAATGCCCGGGCTCGCTATCACCAGACCAAGTGGGCAGCCGAGGAGATGGTACGTGCCTCGGGACTCGCGTGGACTATTTTGCGTCCCTCGGTCGTCTTCGGGCCGGGTGATGATTTCATCAACTTGCTCGCCAACGATCTGGTCAAGACTCCGCCTTTCATCCCGGTTATTGGCTCAGGAGAGAATAAATTGCAACCTCTCTGGGTCAAGGATCTGGCTGAGGTCATCTGCCAGTGCAGCATCGCCGGGAACACTGTTGGACAGACCTACGAGTTGGGTGGCCCTCAACAATTGAGCCTGCGCGCCATTCTGGAGATACTGGCGAACCACCTCAAAGTCCGCAAGCCTTTCGTCAATATTCCTCTTGGCCTGGTGACACCCGCGGTTGCGCTCGGGACGGCACTTGTCCCACAACTGCTGCCCATCACCAGTGATCAGCTCATGATGCTGCAAGAAGACAATGTCACAGCCCAGGAGCCCTTCAAAGCAGATTTTGTGCTTCAACCACTCACACTGGCTGAGGGCATCCGCGAATACCTATGACGTGTAGCAAATCCGGCCATGTGTTCTATGATATGAAAGAATATTCCGGGATCAGACCATGGACCTCTTGCGCTGGGTTGTTACTATTGTCATCCTGCTCTTCATTGGTATCTTCACGTTCGGCTTTCTGTCTGGGGACTCTAACCGTAACCCTGGGCGGCGGGGCGGTTCATAGCCGGTAGCCGGTAGTTAGTGGACAGCTCACTCGGGGGCCACACCGACAGCCGAAGGTTGCAAGAGACTGAGAAGATGTCCGTCGGGTGCACGCATGGCAGCCACTTTGCCAAAGGCCGGTTCGCGCACTCTGCCCTCCAGTTGAGCGCCCTGTGCCTCGAGAGCTTTCATGGTTGCCTGCAAGTCGCTGACGTGAAAGCTCAGTATGGGTGAGGAGCCAGTCGGGATCTCCCCGCCCGCCGCGTGCAGCGCAATGGTGGTTCCGTCTGCATCCAGTTCGGCCCAGTTCGGGCTTGCCATTTTGAGGCCAAGTCCCAGCCCCTCGGTATAAAACTTGACCGCTGCCGGGACATTCCCGACCATGAGCATGATGTGTTTGAATTGGGCCGTCATGGTTGCTCTCCCTGAAGGTAGCTATTTATTCTCCCAACGCTTAGCACACTCCCTGCGTCAGCACCCGGATGCGAGGGAGGCTTCGCCGCTAATTCCATCGTTTTCGCTATGCTGACTATGGTCCGGCCAAATTCAACCTGATGCCATATATCACTCCCTATCTGCCGGCTTCCCCACCTGCTGAGGTCCGTCTTGCTCAAAGCGACGTCACCCAATCACCTCCGAGCGTAGAGCCAGTCCCGGTCCGTGCTCAGGACCTGCAAGCTCAAAATCCCGGTCAGGCAACAGACCTTCAAGGGGTCATCGACAGTTCACCCCTCTTGCCTCAGGAGGATGTCGTTCCCCTGGGTGGGCCTATCAAAGGCAGTGGTGAGCAGATTCTGCTCGATGCAGACATTCAACAATACGACCAAGTCAACCAGGTCTTCACAGCGCAGGGTAATGTGCAGATGCAGTTCCGCACCGTAAAACTGACTGCCGATGAAATCCGCGTTGACCTCAAAGACCGGATCGCGGTCGCTGAGGGAAGCATCGTTCTGACGCAGGGCAAACAAAAGTTGAGCGGTTCACGCCTGGAGTACAACTTTACCCAGGAGCAGGGAGTTCTAGCAGATGCACGCGGGACGATCAACACCAAAACCCTGAACCAGGAAATTAACGGACCCCTGGTCACGGATTTGGTCAGTCTGCAAAATAGACGCGAAAGTCCCCCGACCACGGGAGGTATCTTGAAGTTTGAGGCCGCCCGCATTGTCTTCAACCCGGAGGGCTGGAAGGGCCAAGAAATTCGGGTCAGTCCGGATCAATTCGATCCGCCCGAGATCGAGTTACGCACTCCCGAGGCAACCGTGCGCCGCACCGGCCCGGCGGCCGACCGTCTCACCATCAATGCCGGTCAGCTGGTTTTCAACCAGTCAACCTTCCTGCCCGTGCCTGCCTACACCACCGTCATCAGCAACGAGCGCCGTAAAGCCCCAAGCGAGGTAGGCTCGGACAGTTTTGACAAAGGTGGGCTCTACTATCAACAGAATTTTGACTTTTTGCTAGCAGACAATACAGAGTTGACTATCTCGCCCCAGCTTTATATCCAGCAGGCTCTGGGAGCAAGACCTTTCTTGAGTGCCGAGAACACCGGCCTGCAAACAAAGTTGTCGGTAAGCCAGGCAGATGGCCAGATCACGCGTCTGTTTGCTGAGATCAATGGCCTGGTTTTCAATGAAATCTCCAACCGCCTGCGTGCTCGTATCGAACATGTCGTTCCCGTCGGCGACAACAGGCTGACTTTCAGCTATGGCTATCGGGAGCGGTTCTTTAATGGTGTACTCGGCTTCCAGACGGTTGCCCAGAGCTATGGAGTCAACTGGGACTCGGCCTCTATTCCGATTGGGGACACGGGGATCAATTTCTCCTACCAGGGCAGCGTTTCGTTCATCAACGCCGATTCGGATCGGCCTGGTCTGAATGGACGTCCTGAACTCGCCCGCTACCGGGTTGCCGCCGCCGCCAGCAAAACGATCCCGCTGTTCATAGACCAGGCTTCACCCCCGACCCGCGAGTTTTTACGTTACTCGGCCAGACCCGTCACACCGGGCCTGTGGCTCGATGTCGGCACCAGCTACATCCAGTCCTGGTACTCCTCGGGTGATGCCCAGTCTTACCTGGCAGGTGGGGCGTCCTTGAGGGCTGTTCTCGGGCGTTTCGTGCGTGACAGCTTCGATTACACGGGCTTGAACATTGGCTACACCAGTGGGTTTGTCGGCGGCACCTCGCCATTTCTGTTTGACCGGATTGGGTCGCGCGAACTGATCTCAGCCGGTATCCTCCAGCAAGTCTGGGGACCGTTTCGGGCCGGGGTGCAGACCATCTTTGACCCGTTGCGCCGCCAGACCGTGGATACCTACTACACACTCAATTTTGACTACCGCACCTATGGTCTGTCTCTGACGTACAATCCCGTGCGCCAGATCGGTGGTATTCAGTTGCGGGTGGATGAGTTCAACTGGGGCACTAACCCCGGTGGGCGGCCTGATCAGGTGACCGACGTGGTCAATGGAGTGGAACGCTTCAACCGCAACTATTTGCCCAACACACCCTGAAGCTTTTGAGCTGCTAGGATAACGGCACGGAGTTGGCAGGGGCGGGGTTAACCATGAAAGATACTATTCTTATTTGTGAGCGCAAAGTGGCGGATCTGACGCTGCGGGGATACCGCATCGGTTCTCACTACGCCGTGGCGGTCTGGGGGGTGTCCGGACGCGCACCGAAGCGGCTGCTGTTCGAGGGTTTTGATGATATGAACCGTACCTGGCGCAACTTTCAGGATCTAGACGGGCAGGCACTGCACATCGATCTTGATGGCCGTACCGAGGGCCTGCAACCGCGCGCGCCTCGCATTCAAAGAGAATTCAACCGCGATCGCCCCGACCGTCCCGATCGCCCCGATCGTCCCGACCGCCCCTCGCGTCCTTTTCGACCAGCCGACCGCAACTCGGGAAGTTATCGGCCGGGTGGAGGCTTTTTCCCGGAGCGCCGACCGGTTACCGAAGATGGTGACTTGACGCAAGCCGACGAGCCCCGCCGGGAGCGACCGCTCATTCAGCGTGCGCGCCGCTTTGACCGTGAGTCCTGAGCCGAGCGAATGAGTCTGATCGGGATTGATCTGGGTGGCACCGCTATCAAAGCGGGTTGCTTCGATGAGCACGGCAACAGGACAGCAACTTTGAGTGTGCCGACACCGCGTCCTGCTACACCTGAGGCAGTGCTTGCAGCTCTGGCTAAGATTGTCACCTGTCTGGATCCAGACGCTGAGGCGCACGCGATTGGCGTGGGGGTTCCCGGATTGGTGGACGCGGGAGGAAAGGTAGTCCTCACGACCATCAACCTGGATGGACACTGGCAGGACGTGCCCCTGGCCGAGTGGTTGTCCAAGCAGACCGGTCGTCTGGTCGTGCTGGGCAACGATGCCAACCTGGCCGGGCTCGGGGAAGTATGGCTCGGGGTGGCGAGCCGTTACACCGATGTCGTCTTTTTGACCCTGGGCACCGGTGTGGGAGGTGCATTGATCCTGGGGGGCAAAGTCTTCACTGGCACCCACGGTCTGGCAGGCGAACTCGGTCACATGCTGCTCGACCCGGATGGTCCGTCCTGCCCGTGCGGCAGCAATGGGTGTCTCGAGCAGTTCGTCTCAGCTCCCGCAATTCGGCGGCGCTTTGGTCTTGAGGCAGTAGAACTGGGCCAACGGGCAGACCAGGGGGATGTCCTCGCCCTACACTGCTGGCAACAGGTGGGCCGTGACCTGGGCTATGCCCTCGCGGGGCTGGTCAATCTGCTCAACCCCGAGGTAATTGTCGTCGGGGGCGGGGTCAGCCCCAGTAGCCGTCACTTCTTCCCGGCCACCCTCGAGCAGATCCGCAAGCGTGCCATCGTCTACAGTCCCGACCTGCAACTACTCGAAGCTACGCTGGGCAACGAGGCGGGTAGTATTGGTGCCGCCCGGCTGGCCCTGATGAATTCTGGTAGAGAGTAGCAGCACAGGTGCCACGAGCATTCACTGCCGAGTGCCTTCGCAAGCTCGACATCGACCCGGATATTCGATGAAGGTTACAAACCCCCGTACCACTCGTAGCCCTGATCTTCCCAGAAGCCCTTACGGACTGGTAGTTCGCTGAGCAGGGTCACACGTGTGATCCATTTGCTTTGCTTGTAACCAAGCTTGAGTGGGGACGCGAGGCGTAGAGGCGCACCGTTCTCGACCGGTAGGGGGGCGTTGTTCTTTTGATAGGCGAGCAATGTCTGGGGATGCAGACTGGAGGCAATATCCCAGCTCTCGTAGTAAGTGTTGCCGGCGGATTCGAAGTACGCGTAGCGCACGCCCGGCTTGGGACCGGCAAGGCGGGCCAGGTCGCGCAGGCGGACGCCACCCCACTGGACAATGGCGGCCCAGCCCTCCACACAGACGTGGCGAATCACCATCGAAGTCATGGGCATCTCCAGGATCTCGGCCAGGCTGAGGCTGAGGGGGTTATCAACCTCTCCGTCCACGACCAGGCGAAAAGTTGCCTGGTCGATCTGGGGGGTGGTTCTCTCGGCCGTGTTAATCAGCAAGGCATCGGGCTCGATGGCACTGGCAGGAAACTCGGGCGCCAGCTTCTGAGGATTGAATATTAGTTGTTCGACGCTCTGGTTGAGGGGTTCTGTCGCCCGACCGACAACGCTCTCGAAAAGACTCGAACCACAGCCGCCCAGTAACAAACTCAGGCCCGAAAGCTGCACGAACCGACGACGGGGAACGCGAATCAGACTCATCGGCTTCTCCTACCAGAAAATAGACTGAGTCAGACGTCCGCCGCCGACCTTGAGACCGAGCAGCGAATGGACAAAGGCGAAGACGACCACTACCGGCACAGTCATGAAATGCACAATGCGCAACGCCTCCCAACTGCCGAACAAATCGACGATCCAGTGAAACTGTACCGGCTTGTACATGCCCAAACCGCTCAGCAAAGCAAGCAGTAATACCGGGATCACCAGGGTAAAGGTGAGTCGGTGCCAGGCGTAGTTTTTGCGCTTCGGGTTCTTGCCTGTTTGCAGAGCTTTGAAGTCGTTGGTACCGAAGTAGCGGTTCTGCCAACGCCGGGTCATGAGGAGATAAATACCGTACCAGAGTAGATTGAGCGCAAACAGCCACATGGCTGCGAAGTGCCAGTGTCTGCCGCCTGCAAGCCACCCTCCCAGAATGAACAGATCCGGGAAGTGCCAACCTGCTCGTCCTCCGAAGACGGGATTGGCGTTGTAAATTTGCAGACCGCTGGTGAGCATCAAAGTCAGACTGACCAGATTCAACCAGTGGAAAATCTTGACTGCGATGGGCTGGGCGGGTCCAGCGGGCTTGGGCCTGGGTGCCGGGCTGGCGGCAGTCGAGCTCATGGCGAATACTCCTTATTACTCGGGAGACAGGCCCTGGTCTTTTCGACAAGCATATTCTTTATCGAACGAGTAGGGTACGAAGAAGTTGCTCGGGTCAAAACGAACCGTCTCACGGCGCTGATAAGATGACCTCTGGTCAGGGGAGTGCTTCGGATGCAGACATTCATACATAAGGTGCGTCAGTGGCGTACTCCCGGTCGTCTGGCCCTATTCGTCGGTGGGTTACTGGCGCTCTGGGCACCGGTCGTGCTGCTCTGGATGCTGGTGAGCGGCTGGTTGCCAGGCGAGGCACCCGCCCAGTTTCAGTTAGTGGGCATCACTGTCCTGCTCTACCTCGCTGTACCGACCGTCCTGTGGGGGATGGCTCGGGCACTCGATGGCCGGTCACTCGCCCAGTACGGGCTGGTTGGCGACTGGACAAACCTGGCGCTGGTGGGGGCAGGAATGCTCCTGGGTCTCGTGGGACTCACAGTGTTCCTCGGACTGGAGGGTTGGCTTGGCTGGTTGCGCTGGGACACATCGCGCCTGGGAGGCTGGGGCCGCATGCTCGTCGAGGGTCTATTAATCGGCCTGGGGGTGGGATTCATGGAGGAGTTGTTGTTTCGCGGCTTCTTGCTGCACACATTCAGACGCGATTACGGGCTTACTGCCGCCTGGGTAATTACGGCGCTGGTCTTTGCACTCACCCACTTCATCAAACCCCTGGAAGTCATCCTCGCCACCTGGGTTCAATTTTTCGGGCTTGTCGTGATGGGAGCGGTGCTGGTGTTTGCGCGGGTGCGCGGAGGCGGTCGTCTGGGTCTGAGCGTCGGTCTGCACGCGGGTTGGGTCTGGGGCTACTACCTGGTTGACACACTTGATCTGGTCGTCTATGACCGCCCGGGAGTCCCGCAGTGGCTGACCGGTATCGGCGGCAATCCAATTGCCGGGCTCATGGGAGTGTGTTTTTTGCTGGTGACGGCAGCGGTGATCCGCGCCCTACCACCTGTCGAGCCCGGTGCAGGCGTGTCCGCGCCGGGCACCGGGGGGCTGGGTTAGGATCAGCGGGTCAGGCTCGCCAAACCGTTGACCAAACAAGTGACTCAAACATCGCGTCAGGCATCCGCCACTCTGGCCCTCGTGGAGACGGCTTTTCTTGCCAGTACGACGGTGCTGCTCTGGTTGGCCGATTTGCTGTTGCCCCTCGCCCAGTTTGTCCGGGTGTTGTTGCCCATCCCAATCGTCTTGTGCGCCTTGCGATGGAACTTCAGGCAGGCTGCACTCGGTATGCTCGCGGCAAGCCTGCTCATCCTCACGCTTTGCGGTCCGGTGAGTGCCCTGCGCTATGTACTGCCTTTTGGTGTCTTTGGTTTATGGTGCAGCTACGGCTGGCCTCGGAGTGTCGCGTGGCAGTGGAGTATCCCGGTCGGTGCCCTCATTAGCCTGGCGGGCTTCGGGCTTCAGATAGTACTCGCCTCCTGGACGCTTGGCACGGACACCTGGGCGCTCTTTGGCCAGGAGACAGCCCGTGCCATTCAATCGCTCGGGGTTTGGCTGGGCGTGTTCTGGCGACCTTCCTCCGGACTGGTCCAGATCTGTGCAGTGGTGCTCTTGTTCTGCACAGGTCTGATGTTCGCAACCGGCGTCCACGCACTCGGCTGGTTGCTGCTTACACGGCTGGGTTACCGGCTGAAAGTTCCCAGGCTGCTTGAAAACGGACTTGCACGCTGGTTGCCGTGATCAGCTACCCCTTCGACCGGCAGGGTGGTGAACGCTGGAGCGAGGCTCTGGCAG
Organism: Gloeobacterales cyanobacterium ES-bin-141; assembly: GCA_014380935.1. GTDB lineage: Bacteria > Cyanobacteriota > Cyanobacteriia > Gloeobacterales > Gloeobacteraceae > JACMIX01. Next base: position 17,123 of record JACMIX010000514.1, read on the forward strand.
GAAAACGACCGGCCTTTGCTTGCGTGGTCGGCTTCACTGAAACATGCCTGATTCCGGGCATCTCAGCCGCGGGGAGCACGCCCGAGGCTCGCCGCTACACAGCCGCAGGCGATGCGGAGGTTCTGCTGCACGGCTGGTCGTCGCGCCTGCCCACCGCCCCGGAGGGCTATCCCTCCCCGGTAGTGATCAGCCGGGCGGTGGTGCAATTGCTCAACTTACCCGTCTGGATACTCGATAGCGGTCTGGGCGAACCCTGCATGGGAGGCATTGTCCTGGGAGGAACCCCGGCCAGGTGCCTGAGCACAGGGCGGGCCATGTCTACACAAACGGTCAGCGATCTTTTCGAGCAGGGACTCCTCTGGGGGGAGCGTCTCGCCCGCGAGGGAGACTACTTAGTGATCGGCGAGTGTGTAGCCGGGGGAACGACCACGGCACTCGCCGTTTTGCTGGGGCTGGGCTTTGCCGCGGAAGGTCTGGTTAATAGCTCCCACCCTTGCTGCAATCACGATCAAAAACAACAGCTCGTCCGATTGGGTCTCACCCGTGGCGGTCTTGGCCACAGAGCCACTGCCATGGAAGTGGTGGCTGCTGTGGGAGACCCGGTGCAACCGGTTGTGAGCGGCATGCTGCTCGCGGCAAGTCTATACACACCGGTGCTGCTCGCCGGGGGGAGCCAGATGCTCGCCATCGCTGCTCTTGCCGCCCGGCTTGCGCACGAGTCGGGCATTGTCTGGCAGGCAAACCGGGTCGCCGTCGGCACCACCCGCTGGGTGGCACAAGATCCGAGTGCCGACGCGGCACATCTGGCCCGCCTGGTCGGGGTAGTGCCTCTACTCGCCAGTACCTTGAGCTTCGCTGCTTCTGCGCATGTGCCTCTGCGCGCCTACGAACGGGGCTACGTCAAGGAAGGAGTCGGGGCAGGAGGACTTGCGATTGCAGCCCATTTAGCTGGAATCGAGCACGACGAATTGCTGGCTGCAATTGAAGGGGTATTTGAGCGTTTGACTATTGGATGAACCGTCGCAGGACGGTTCTCAAGCGAGGTGAACTTTTATAAAGTAATTGATGCATGCTCTCCTGATCCCGGCAAAATTTGCAATGTGGGTTCATACTAAGCACGCCAAATGAGCATGTCAGATCCTCGCTCAAACAAAAGCAGTGTCTCAAAATCCAGTCCTCGGGGTCGTCACCTGCACAAAGACCGCCAGCTTGAGTGGCAGGTGGGAAATATCCGGAGATGGCGCCTTGCGGGTGATTCCTGGAACTTGATTGCCACGCGGCTGCGTTCTGAATTGCAAATTTCAATCAGCGAATCACAGTTGCGCAAGGTTTTCGGTGAGCGTGACAAAATCTGGAAAGAACAAACTGCACCTCCCAGGGTGACGCCCTGCACGCAGCCAGGACCCGCTGCAAACCTGACCGAAACGGAGTTGTGCGGCGGAGACGGGTTTTCGACCATCGCCGACGAATTGCAGCACAGGAAAAAGGAGCTTCAACAGGCTCAAAAACATATCAAGCGGCTGGTGGAGAAGCAGCAAAAGCTTGAACAACAAAAAAAGTCGCAGACTCATTATGAATTCCAGTACAGGGGAGTCTCCATGCTGTACCGGAATCTCAAGGACACCTATCAAGACCAGCTCAAGCACCGGGAAGACATCGAGGCGAGCAAGCTAGCCCTAGAAGAAGCCAGTCACCAGCAGATTCAGTCCCTACAGGGTCAAGTCCGGCTTTATGCAGAAAGGCTGATTCAGATCGCCTTCAAACTCGAGCAAGAAGCACGGGAGAGCCTCCCATGCCCGCGCTCTGCGCTCCACATCGAGATTGGTGCTCTGTGCGGCGGTTTGCTTGACTACAAAGACCTGAGCGAGCAGGAGGTCATCCTGGCCAGCGAGGAAGTGGAGGAATGCCGTCGCCTGCTGCGCACGGGCTCTTGAGCGCGTATCAGGTACCAGTCCGCACCAGGCTGGATTGCAACTGCTGTTCCAGTTGCTTGTCGGTGTGAGCAGGTTCGAGGCAACGCGTTCCCTGACAAACCAGGGCAAGGGCCGAAGTGTCCGTGACCTTGAAGACAGCCACCGGTAAGTAGCGCCGCACCAGGTGTTCGATGCGGGTTCTGTCCGTGGCCACGAGGGTCTGATTGAGATACCAGTCGTAGCCTTCAAGCAAAGACGGACAGGCACTGGGAGCCTGGTCGATGAGCTGGGCAAACTGCCGGATGACTTGTTCGGCCCGGTGCAGGTACTCGGGTGCGTCGGTGAGCAAAAACAGACGTACCAGGTTGACAAGCGCGGTGCCGTTGGCGGAAGGAGTGCTGTTGTCCTGAAAGTCCTTTTCGCGAATGAGCAGGTCCGGGCTTGCCGTGGCCGAGAAATAGCCGCCCGTCTCGATGTCCCAGAGCCGGTGGTCCATCAGGGTCTGCAACCGGGTGGCAGCGGTAAGCCAGGTCTCCTCCTGGGTCGCCTGGTGCAGATCGATCAGAGCTTTGACCATCAGGGCGTAGTCCTCCGCCTTGGCCGGGACCGCGGCCTCACCGTCGTAGTTGACACGCCAGAACTCAGACCCGATTTGCTGGTTTGCGAGGATGAACCCGGCTGCTTTCGAGGCGCAAGCCAGGTACTCGGGCTGTGCAAACACTGACCCTGCGCGGGCAAGTCCTGAGATCATCAGGGCATTCCAGGCAACGATCAGTTTGGTGTCGGTGACCGGTGGGATTTTGCTGCTGCGTACGGCAAAGAGTTTGTCGAGGGCTCCTCGGGCCACTGGCGTCAGTTCTGTGTCCGCGCGTCGCCGCAGGACGTTCTTACCCTCGAAGTTACCCCGGGCACTGATATCGAAGCATCGCTCAAGGGCAGTCAATTCGGCTGCGTCCAGAAGCTTGAGCTCTGCATATTCCCAGACGTAGAATTTGCCCTCCTCACCTTCTGAGTCGGCATCCTGGGAGGCGTAGAAATAACCGCGTGTGTCGGTCATCTCGCGCTGGAGCCACTCGCAGGTCTTGACCACCGCCCGTTCGTATCCGGCATCGTGGATCCCCGACGCCCACAAGTCGCTCAGGTATTCAACAATCTGGCCATTGTCGTAGAGCATTTTCTCGAAATGCGGCACGGTCCACTCCGGGTCCACGGTGTAGCGATGGAAGCCGCCCCCGGCATGATCGTAGATGCCCCCCAGGGCAAGGTCCTCGCCACGTTCACGAGCCCGAACCTTAAGGTCGGTAGCCAATTCGCCCCAGGCACTAAAACGGCCCATTCGCAGTGCAAAGCGCGCGTAGGGGATCATCGGAAAGCTTGGCCCGTTGCTCCGGCGCGACAATAATGGCCGGTTTTGGGTCGCTGCCTGCTCGAGGGCGGTTACGGCCAGATCCTCACGTGGCACAAGCCGGGTCGTTGCCTCAAGGGCTTCCAGGATGCGGCTTTTGTGGTCTGCGAGCTTGTCTGTCTCACTCTTGTAGTAATCGTGGACTGCTTGCAGGACCTTTAAAAATCCCGGACGGCCGTAGCGGGGCTCGACCGGATAATACGTACCGCCGTAGAAAGGTATCAGGTCACCGGGGCTCAGAAAAACGTTCAATGGCCAGCCGCCCTGCTGGGTCATTAATTGAATTGCTTGCATATAAATCGCGTCGAGGTCGGGACGCTCTTCCCGGTCAACCTTAACCGGCACGTAGTGGGCGTTCATGTACTCGGCAATCTCAGGGTCCGAGAAGGCCTCTCCCTCCATGACCGTGCACCAGTGGCAACTGGAGTAGCCAATCGAGACAAAGAGCGGTTTGTCCTCGCGCTCGGCTATTGCAAGTGCTTCTGGACCCCAGGGCCGCCAATCGATCGGGTTGTAGGCGTGTTTGCGCAGATAGAGCGACTTCTCGTGCAACAGGCGGTTGGACTTGCCGGCGGGTTCGGTCATGTGGGAACTCCAGTCTTCCAACCCTACCTTGCCCCTTTTTGAGCTATCAAGCCAGCCTCTCACCAGAACTCGCCGTGACCAGAAGCGGATTTTACCCTTAAGGGGTGTGAGAAGGAGCCGGCGTGCTGAGTAAGATCAAGTTGTATGACCAGATATCGCGGTAGCGACTGAAGGTAAGGTATGACGGACAATCCACTGGTACATCTGCAAGATTTCGGCCAGAGCGTTTGGATCGACGACTTGCGTCGAGACCTGATCACTTCTGGTGAGTTGAAGGGCCTGATCGAGACGGGCGGTGTGCGTGGTCTCACTTCCAATCCGGCTATTTTTGAGAAAGCCATTGTCGGCAGCAGCAACTACGACCAGGAGATTCGTCGCCTAGCCGAGGGCGGCAGCACGGTCAGCGACATTTACGAAGAGCTTGTCATCAAGGATATCCAGGACGCTGCGGACCTGTTTCGTCCCCTGTACGAAAGCTCGGGCGGCGGGGACGGGTACGTGAGTCTGGAGGTATCCCCCTACCTGGCCAAAGACACGGAGGGGACCATTGCCGAGGCCCGGCACTTGTGGGAGCGGGTCGCACGGCCCAACCTGATGATCAAGATACCGGGAACACCCGAGGGGCTACCGGCTATCACTCAGGTCATCAGCGAGGGGATCAGTGTCAACGTGACGTTGCTTTTCTCCCAGGATGCCTACGCCACCGTGGCAGAGGCTTACATCCAGGGCCTTGAGCGTTGTGCGGGTCCGCTTGATCGCATTGCCTCTGTGGCAAGCTTTTTCTTGAGCCGCATCGACTCCTCCGTGGATGCCCTGCTCGAAACCAAAATTCAACAAACAAGCGACCCCGATCAACAAGCTCTCCTCAAGTCCCTCGAAGGCCAGACTGCCATTGCCAACGCCAAGCTTGCCTACGAGCGCTTCAAAGAGATCTTTGCGAGCGAACGCTTCAAAGCCCTCGAAGCGCGGGGTGCTAGTGCGCAGCGTCTATTGTGGGCGAGCACCGGGACCAAGAACCCCGACTACCGGGATGTGCGCTACGTCGAGGAACT
>JACMIX010000515.1 GCA_014380935.1 Gloeobacterales cyanobacterium ES-bin-141
AGCCAGGTCTTCATCCGTCCCCACGATGTCATCATCGTGCCGGTAGCGGAGGAGACGAGTGTTCCGGCAACTATCCAGCGGCTTACACACCTTGGCTGGGAAGTTCAAGTAGACCTGGATCTCGAAGACGGTCACAGCGTCACCGCCCATCTGACCGGAGAGCAGTTCAAGAACCTGCACGAGCAAATGGGTCTGAGCAGCGGTCAGAGCGTACATGTGCGCCCGCGCGAAGTGCGTGCGTTCGCTTAATTGAAACAGGCTTGAAGGGTGTTCCGGGCAACGGTTTCAGGGCTCGCGTGGAGCTTTATCTACTGGTGCTCTTTTCACAACCGTCAAATATGGAGTGTTGCAATGAACAGTTTGTGGAATCGGCGTGTTTTATTGGGTTCGCTGGCGGCTTCGCTAGCGGCGACGGGCTTTGTAATCTGGGGAACCCAGGAGCCCACACAGGCACAGGATGCCAACATCAATCTGGTATCCTACAGTACGCCCAGGGAGGCGTACGACAAGGGAATTATCCCGGCCTTCCAGACCTACTGGAAGCAGAAGACGGGCAAGACCGTGAATTTCACCAAGTCCTATGGTGCCTCCGGTGCCCAGACACGGGCAGTTACAGCCGGGCTTGAGGCGGACGTCGTCGCGCTCTCCCTGGCCGGGGACGTCGAGAAGTTGGTTGAAGCCGGGCTGGTCAAGTCAGATTGGGATAAGGGCACCTATAAGGGCATGGTCACCAATTCAGTCGTCGTCATCGCCACCCGTCCGGGTAACCCCAAGCAGATCAAGGATTGGGCAGACTTGACCAAACCCGGTGTCGATATCATCGCCCCCAACCCACGCACCTCCGGAGGTGCTCAGTGGAACGTGCTCGCCATTTATGGGGCTGCCCTCAAGGGCGGTGCCTCTCCCCAGCAGGCCGAGGACATGTTGGCGTCCGTCTTCAAGAATGTCAGCGTCCAGGACAAGAGCGCTCGCGAGGCGTTGCAGACCTTCATCAATGGCAAAGGGGATGCGCTACTGACCTATGAAAACGAGATTCTCAACCTGGCCGTCGCGGCGGGTCAGGTCTTTCCCTACGTACTACCCAGCTCGACCATTCTGATCGAAAATCCGGTGGCCATCGTTGACAAAAATGTGGACAAGCACGGCAACCGCGAGGTAGTCAAGGCCTTCGTCGATTTCTTGTACACTCCCCAGGCTCAGGAAGTCTTTGCCAAGGACGGCTACCGGCCGGTGACAGCAGAGGCAGCCAAGAAGTACGACGCCAAGTACAAGGAGCCCGCCAAGCTATTCAACGTCGAAATGTTCGGCGGCTGGTCGAAGATTGCCACGAACTTCTTTGACCAGAGCCAGGGCATCTTCAGCCGGGTTGCGCAGCGGAACCGCTGAGATCCTCGATCAGGATAATTTGGGGTCCGGGTAATTGGCCCTGTGGAGGGCAGCCCGGACTCTTATTTTTGGTAGGCCTGGGTGGTTGGCGGTCCTCCATCCAGGGCTTCGAGATCGAGCATGACGGCCGACCAGCTGTCTATATCGAGCAGAATGTGTTCACCATCTACACCAGCGGGGCCTGAGTGCGCCACGGAGCCACCTTCAAGGTCTTCAAAAATCTGCGTGACCGCGGCCTGGCTGTCCGTGAGCGAGACTGGCCCGCGCGTCCGTGGGGTTGCATTCTGGCGGATCAGTTTGTGCAGACCTGCGAACGGAACAGCGCTTGCCAGGGCTAGCACCTGCAGAGTCACCGGGTGCCCGGCACTCATAGAAGGACGTTCGTTTCGCTCAAGGACGATCTTGAAAGGGGAGCTTGCGTGGCCAACACGTAGGACCTGACCTGGACGCAACGGAGTCTGCTCCGCTGCGGGGGTATAGCTGTTGGGATAGAGCGATATCATCTGCCCGGATGGATCGAGGGCAATTAAACCAATGTGCAGGGCTCGTCTGTCATCGTTTTTCAACTCGAAGACAACGTTCTCCCCGGTGCGTAGCGGACCCCGTTCATCCACCTGAAGACCGTCCGCATGGAATGCCCTTGCCTCAAGACGAACCCCGGAGGAGGTATTGATGAGGCTGTAGAGGGCATCGCGGGCTCCAAGCCGGTGCAGCTCACGGGCCAACCGCTCGGCGCTTTGCGCGGGTAGCTCGTCCGGAAGACCGAAAGTGCCAGTACTGGGCAGCCCGGCTCGGTCAAATAAACCGATTGTGCCCTCGCGGGTGCCGACCCAGTAATCGCTCTGCCCTGAGACATCCAGGAGAATGCCTTGATCTTTAAGCGCCTGGACGACGAGTGGGCTTACAGAGGGAGCCGCACCCATCTTGAGGGGACGAGGTCTCCATAGGGCTCGAACCTGCTCGCCAACCAACATGCCCGGTTTCGGGCTACCTGAGATGACAATGGCCTTCGCCTCTGGGCCATGGCTCTCGACTATGCGCAGACGGACCGGCCTGCCCGATGAGGCGGCACCAACCAGTATTGTGTCCCGAACTCCGTCTCGCAGACCGCCGATGCCGACAGTGACGAGGCCTCGGCTTGAGACCTGCTTCACCAATCCGACCGCCGGTTCCTGCTGCGCCTGGGTGAAATAGCAGGGCTGATCCGCGATGCCCCCTTCACCTTTGCTCTTGCCGTCCGCCACTTCAAGCCGGGTATTCTGGCGTCGGGTCGTCAGAACACCGACCTCCTGTCGGACGGCGCGATGAACGGCAACGAAACTCTCTGCGCTCCTGGCCCCCCAGAGAGCACCAGTCAGAGCATAGGTCAATACACCAAACCAGGCTCCGTTCCGCTTGATCTCCATGGCTGCCTCTTCACGCCCACCGGCGGAGAACAGAGCACCCGAGGCGACAGGGGGAGTCCCTGGGTTGCTGAGCAACTGGTGGTGTGCCTCACGGGTCAGCTTGAGGCGGTCGCGCAGCCGGTCCTGGAAGGCAAGTTCCTCCACACTGGGTAGCCGCTTGCCTCCTATACCCAGTGAGCGGATGCGAGAACGGTCGTATTCGCCGCGCAGGGCCGTACCGGAAAAGCAGCAATCGAGCACGACGGTCACCAGGCCGGTCTTCTGACCCAATAGCCGCAGCAATAGATCCAGGGTGTCATCGGGAATGTCCTCTGTGACACCGTCCAAGTTCAGATTGCTGTCGTAGCAGACAAGACTCTCATCGAAGCGATCCTGGGGGTCTTTGGACCGTTCATCAGAACTGGCATCGAACAGGCGTGAACCGTGGCCACTGAAGTGGAAGACAACCACGTCCCCCGATACTGCCTGTTCAATCAGGTGTGTCTGAAAAGCACGTTCGATCCCGTTGCGGGTTGCCTGCTCGTTACGCAGAGTCACAATATCTTGAGGGTTGAAACCGAAGCGGCCAGTCAGCAGGTCGTACTGCAGCTGAACATCATTGTGGGCTCCCTTAAGACGTGGTCGGGTTGTATCGTCGGTGTCGTACTTATAGTTCTGAATACCGACCAGTAGGGCAAGTTTGCGCCGGGTCGGGCTTGCCAGAACACTCGATGCCCCAGCGGCACCTCCAAGCATAAGCCCGCCGAGGCCGAGGCCGAGGCATCTGCGTCGGGTGATTCCGGGTCGGTTGGGTTGCATCATCGGACCTTCCACGGTGGGCAGCTATCAATCCTCACCAATGTCCTCGTTCCACAACTGGGGATGAGTATGGATGAACTCCTCCATTAAAGCGATACACTCCAGATTCGCCAGATCGATGACTTGGACAGCGTGGCGCTCGAGCAACTCGCGGGCTCCGCCAAAGGTTTTGGACTCTCCGGCAATCACCTTGCCGATACCGAACTGTATGACAGCACCAGCACACAGATAACAGGGCATAAGCGTCGAGTAGAGAACGGTCTGCCGGTAGGAGCCAATACGGCCCGCCCGTCGCAGGCAATCGATCTCAGCGTGCGTGACCGGGTCATCGTCCTGTACACGCCGGTTATGACCGCGCCCCAGAATAATTCCGTTGCGCACCAGGACCGAGCCGATGGGGATGCCCCCCTCAGCCAGACCCTGTCGTGCCTCGGCGATGGCTGCCTGCATGAAAGGGTCTGATGTGGTGCCAGCCGTACTCATAGGTAGTCCGCCATTACCTTGTGGAAGTGGGCCACACCCAATTCGTGCTCGACGGCAAGTTCGCCCACCTGGTAAGCCCGCGAGTTGACTCCCAGTTGCAGCAGGCGGCAAACGGCAAAGTCTTCCTCCATCACCTGAGCCCAGGACTCCTGCACATAGGGACTGAGCGCGTACTGGTGGGGAGTCTGATAAGTAATCGTCTCGAGCCGCGTGCGCTCGGGACCGAGTGGCACGACCCGCCAGACGGAGATGCTGTCGGGGCTGGTATTGACCATCATGTTCGGGAAGACGAAGCCCTGGTAGGAAATGCCGCCTGCCTCCCATTCCCGGCGCAGGACCGGATCCGCCGGAGGCTGCTTGGCGTAGGGAACCAGAATCGGGACGTGGCGGCCAGTGGGTCGCGTGCGAATTGACTGTACATCGAAGAGGGGCACGAGACTGCCGTTGTGGGCAATGCTGAAGTGGTAGTCCTCGACATAGTTCTCGACTACGAATTTCCAGTTGATTGGCTCTTCGTAGGCAGCGCGGTTGACTTCACGCAGATCCTCGAGGCGGTGAGGCCAGTCGCTCAGATACTCCGGGAAACCCGCCAGGTAGGCGGCCAGCGACTCTCCCTCCGGGTCGGGGTTGATGAAGATGAAACCACCCCAGGTATCCACTCGGGCGGGCGACAGGCGAATGTTCGCCTTGTCCAGTTCTGGGAACCATCCCGGCTGAAGCACCGCAAGCAAGCGCCCCTCTGTGTTGAAGGTCCAGGCGTGGTAAGGGCACTGCAATTTTTGGCAATTCCCGCGCGCCTCGGGTAAGAGCCGGGCACCCCGGTGCGGACAAACATTGTGCATAGCCCGCAACTCACCCCCGGTTGTGCGGATGACGAAGACGGGCTCCTCGCCGAGCGTGCAGCTCAGGTAATCACCCGGGTTGGGCAAATCCTCACTACGGCCCACCCACTGCCAGGTGCTTCGCCAGACCGTTTTCAGTTCCCGCCCGTAAATTTGCGGGTCGGTAAAATAGCGACCCGGTAGTGCAGGTGGCATTGGGCGCGTCATCCTGGTCATGGGTTCATCCTGACAAAACGTGTTTTCAGTCTGCCTGAGCTAGAAGTGGCCGTCCGTAGCGGCGACTACCCCGGCGGGTATTCTAACTTCTGATGGGCAATGTGGATAACCTGCTTGTAGGCCTCGCGAACCTCGCCTGCAACCTCTACTAGTTGACGACGGCACTCTTGCGCTGCCGTCTGGTCCGCAGTACTCCAGGTGAGCGACTGTGCGCGGATGTCTTCGAGCTTGCGGATCTGCTCGAAGAGGATGCGCGCGGTTTCCCGATGCGGCTCGGGTAGAGAGGGCAGAAAAACCTCCCGGACGTGGCGGTCTAGATCGGCGTGGATAGGCATGGGCAGTTGCGAATGCATTGCCACCCATCCTTATCAGAGGTAGAACGGGCTGCACCGTAACAATTGCTACGTTTACCCGATCGACACGAGGCGTTCGCGCAGGCGAGTGTAGCGCCCTTGCAGTTCTGCCCTGTGTACACACAGAGCAATTGCCCGTTGGGTACCGACTAAAATAGCCAGTTTGCGCGCCCGAGTCAGGCCGGTGTAGAGCAAGTTACGCGACAGCATCGGGAAGTGCTGGGTGTGGACCGGGATGACGATGACCGGGTACTCGGAGCCCTGCGCCTTGTGAATCGAAATTGCAAACGCGGGGGCCAGTTCGCCCAGGTCGGCAAAGTCGTAGCTGACATCACGATCCCCAAAGCGGACTAGCATCTGCTGGTCTTCGCGGTTGATAGTCCGGATAGTGCCCAGATCACCATTAAAGACGAGGCGTTGGTAGTCATTGGTCTTCTGGATCACCCGATCGCCCTCACGCAAGATGCGTCCTGCCCGCTCAATCTGTTGGAGTTGAGGTTCAGGCGGGTTGAGCAATTGCTGGAGAACCGTATTGAGGTGGTTGGCCCCGACCAGTCCCCGGTTCATCGGGCAGAGGACCTGAACATCGGTACGCGAGCTAAAGCCCAGGGCCGGGATTTGCTCTGCAATCAGGTTTTCAATCGAGTAGACGACAAGCTCCGGTGTGGGGGCCTCGACAAAGCGACAATCGGCTGACTCAGTCGGCCACTGGGGCATCTGTCCGCGATTGATGCGATGGGCATTGGTGATGATCCAGCTTGACTGGGCCTGCCGGAAAACCTCGGTGAGCCGGACGGTCGGTACGCGGGCACTCTCCATCAGGTCGCGCAGGATGTTGCCGGGTCCCACGGCCGGGAGCTGGTCGCCGTCGCCGACCAGAAGAAGCTGAGTGCTCGGGGCGACGGCCCGGATCAGCGCATAGGAGAGGGGCAGATCGAGCATCGAGCACTCGTCCACGAGCAGCGCGTCACAGGGCAGGGGATTGTCCTGCCCCCGCTTGAAGCCAAAGCTTGCCGGGTCAAATTCCAGTAGACGGTGAACGGTGCGTGCCTCTTCACCTGTAACTTCACTCAAGCGCTGGGCTGCCCGCCCGGTCGGTGAGGCAAGCAGGATCTTCTTACCCATGGCTTTCCAGAGGGCAACGATTGTACGTGCGCAGGTGGTCTTGCCGGTCCCCGGCCCACCCGTCAAGATCAAGACGCGCTCCCGGGCACTCAGGCGGACAGCCTCGCACTGCTGGGCGGAGAGATGCAGGTTGTGACGGGCGGTGTAGCGCCCGAGCCAGTCCTCGACCCGCTTCTGGTCCACCATGAGGGGCAGAGCCAGCAGGGCACGGACGCGACCGGCAAGTCCCACCTCCGAGTGGTAAAGCGGCGGATGGAAGCAGGCGTAACCATCCGGGGTCAGCTCGCTCATCAGCAGGTTCTCTTTGACCAGGGCCTCGGTCTGGTTGACCAGGGCGGGCAGATCCGCGGCCTTGAGGATCTCGGCGGCTTTCTGGATCAGTTCCTCCAGGGGTAGGTAGCAGTGGCCATCCTCGGTCGCGCTCTGGAGCGTGTGGGTCAGGCCTGCCCGCAACCGGTAGGGTGATTCCGGGTCGATGCCGATGTTGTGGGCGATGGTATCGGCGGTCCGAAACCCGATGCCGTAGATGTCCTGGGCGAGCCTGTAGGGGTTCTCGGTCACCACCTGGATGGCTTGCTCTCCGTAAGTCTTGAAGATCTTGGCGGCGTGGACGGTGCTGACCTGGTGGGCCTGGAGGAAGACCATGACTTCCTTGACGGCCTTTTGCTCGACCCAGGCTTTCTGGATGTCCCGCACGCGCTTGGGACCGACCCCCGGCACTTCGATGAGCCGGCCGATGCTCTGCTCAATGATTTCGAGCGTCTCAAGACCGAAGTGACCGACGATGCGTTTGGCGGTTACCGGGCCGACACCTTTGATCAGTCCCGAGCCGAGGTACTTCTCGATCCCGGTGATCGTGGCCGGTTTGGTTTCGCGGTAGGTCTCGACCTGAAACTGAGAACCGTACTGGGGGTGTTCGCTCCACGTACCCTCCAGGCGCATACCCTGACCGGGCTGGATGAGCCCGAAGTTGCCGACGATGGTGGCAGGTTCGCGGGCGCGAGGCGTGGAAAGCCGTGCGATAGTGTAGCCGTTTTGCGGGTTGTGGTAGGTAACCCGCTCGACAGTACCCTGGAGAATATCTAATCGCCGCCCATCAGAATTGCCCGTCACGTCCAGGTTTGACCGCCAGTCCAGCTTAAATGTAGCAATCCCATCTAGTGAACTGGGCTGACCCCACCGTGATCTCGCTGCGGCCTTTCGTCTCCTGTGGCTGCACCTCTCCGTTAAGACGCTCAAGAACCGAGCAGGTAAATTTATGAAAGCATCTGATTTCGATCAGCATTTTGACGATGGCATAGAGATGGCATAGATATGACTGCCATGCTTGATTTGAACGAGGCAACCCGTCCGGGGTTGAAGGCCAAACGGGTCAACGTGGATTTTCCAGATTGGATGGTGCAGTCTCTTGATCGAGAGGCTCACCGCCTGGGTGTTACCCGTCAGTCACTCATCAAGCTCTGGATCGCAGATCGGCTCGACCGTCAGTATCTCGGCTAAACCACCATCAAATGATGAAAATCGGGTAGACCGTATATAGAATGCCGACGCTGTAATTTGTCAGGCTATTAACGAGACTCGCCTCCTATCCTGCCTGCGATGACCTGGCCCCTGGACTCCGGGCTTGTTCGCATCAACGCTATATTATTTTCTTCACGGCCACCGATACAGGGGTACGGATTCAAGTAACCTAATCAAGTTTTTGCTACAGTGACCTTAATAGACGAGTGCATACAAAAGTGTGTCAATGAAAGCGCCATCTTTACGGTGGCATTTTTTGAGGACTCCTTCCAACTGAAATCCGTTCTTTTGTAATACCTTTTCAGAGCGGAGATTAAAGCTAAACACATGGGCTGTAAGACGCGTTAATTCAAGTTCTCTAAAAGCGTATTCGCAGAGCCACTTTACAGCCTCACTCATGACGCCATTGCCCCAATAGGGAACGGCAAGCCAATACCCGAGTTCCGAAGCGTGATCCCGTCCAATGACAAGGCTGCTACGAGCATCAACGTCAACACTCCCTATCAGGAATCCCTGTGCATTCCTAATAGCAAAGAGGGTTCGTTTGGTCGTAGGGGCATTATGAACGCGGTGTTCAACAAACCGATCGGCGTCGTCTTCAGTATATGGATACGGAATGTTGAGCGTGTTCTCGTAGATTCTTCGATCATTAAGATGCTCAACGAAGGCAGGCTTATCACTTGGCGTCACCGGCCCAATATAATATCCGTTGCTTAGCTTTTGATGCATTGATTGATCCATACGCACAATTCTTACTTTGTCAGCAAATTAGTTGAAGCGAGTAAATGTAATGGACATTCAAATGATTCTCGAGGCTGAATTTATGCCTGTCAAGCTACAAATATTACCCTTTGCACGACATAAGATGTTCAGTGGTTTGGCAAAAAAACAGCTTGCACCCTTGAGCTGTCATGTGATAGTGATTAATTGTGATTAGGAGTTAATCATAATGACTACGCCAGACACGCGCGTCATGACAGCACATGTTCCGATCCCTTTGGCTGATCAGGTTGACCAGCTAGCAGCACGCCTTGAACGTTCGCGGGGCTGGATTGTCAAGCAAGCCCTGTCGGCCTTCGTCGAGCAGGAGGAGTCCCGCTATCGCATGACTCTTGAGGGCTTATCCGACGTTGATGCAGGGCTGACCGTTGATCATGCCGCCGTTGAAGCATGGGCTGCCAGCCTTGACACCGACTCGCCCCTGCCGCCACCTTCGTGCGGGTAACGTGGACGAGCAAAGCGCTTGGGGATTTGACGCGGCTTCATGCCTTCCTACAGCTTGTCGATCCGCAAGCCGCTGCTGCTGTCGTCAATAAATTGACCGCAGGAGCCAAGAAACTTGCGCAGCAACCGCGCATCGGGTCACCTTTGCTAGAGTTCACGCCCCGTGATGTGCGTCGCCTAATTATTGGATATTATGAAATGCGCTATGAATTAACGGATGATTCCGTGTTCATCTTGCGCCTGTGGCATGGCCGCGAAGATCGTTGATACCCATTCGCGGCACATTGCGAAATTTACCCTTTTTGAGACATCATTCGACAACTTGGTCGAACTCTTCCTCGTCGATGATCTGTCCTTCCGGCAGCCTACGCCGGTGCAGTATGCGCGATATCAGGATGCCGCCTGCTTCAATCCGATAGGACACGACATGCCGAGCATGTTCCAAGCGGCGCGAGTCAGGACGAATATGCTCACATAGACGCCCTAGCTCAAGGTTGTCTGCAAGCCGCTGGCAACAGGCTTCAAGACTGTCGATGTAGCGGATGGCCCGGTCTGCGCCCCATGTCCGTAGGCTGTAGTTGCTGGTGCCTATCAGGTCAGCCTCTGCAAGACACGACAGTCGAAATGTCCCCACCGGATTAGAGTTCTTTGGCAAGGGTCTGGCGCACCCGTGTGAAGGGATTTCCTTCCGCAATGCCACTGGCGTCGCCTGCATCAATCGCTGTTTACAGGGCGGCGAGCTTGACTTCGTACTCCCTCTCTTCGCGCTCCAGGCTTCGCAGGGCCGCGCGGACGACTTCACTCGCGTTTTCATAGCGGCCACTGGCGACCTTCGTCAACACGAAGCGCTCAAGCTCGTCGGTCAAATTCACATTGCGCGTCGGCATGGTACTTCCCTTTTCTGAGTTACCTATCCTGACAAGGCGAGTGCAACAAAGTTAGCAAAGATTGCCAATGTAAATTGACCCCATCAAGCGCTCACTGAACTCAGTTTCTTGCTTGACAGCATACCGACTACTCGGTATTATACCAACAAGTCGGTATGGACAAAGTATCCCGTGACAACCCGAGCACAGCATGAATCGAAGACTAAGCTCCTGAATGCTGCCCTGCACGTCATTCGAGCTAAGGGCTACGCGGCCACCACGGTGGACGACATCTGCGCAAAAGCTGGTGTCACCAAAGGCAGTTTCTTCCATCACTTCAAGAGCAAGGACGAGCTTGCTCTCGCTGCGGTCGAGCACTTCTCGGCCATGGCGGAGGGACTGTTTTCGACCGCTCCTTACCATGAGGCCAAAGACCCGCTTGAGCGTCTGCTTGGCTACGTAGATCTGCGTGCGTCGATCCTGACCGGTGAACTACCCGAGTTCACCTGCCTGCTCGGCACATTGGTGCAGGAGACCTACGACACGCACCCGGCCATTCGAACCGCGTGTGAGCGGGGCATGTCTTTGCACATTGCCGAACTGACACGGGATGTGCAGCTTGCCAAGCAGCTTTACGCCCCGGACGCCCCGTGGAGTGTGGACAGTGTTGGCTACTTTATCCAGGCCGTTCTGCAGGGCTCGTTCATCTTTGCGAAGGCAAAGCAAAGCCCGGAGGTCGCACGCGAAAACCTCGCGCATCTACGGCGCTATCTAGGCATGCTTTTCACTCAACCCCGTAACCGCGATCCAAAGGAGAAATCATGACTACCACCATCAACAAAACCACCACCTCAACCGAAGGCCGCGACTTGCTCCTCACGCGCATCATCGACGCCCCGCGCGCAGAAGTTTTCAAAGCCTGGACTGACCCCGTGCTGCTCAAGCAATGGTTCGCGCCGTTGCCCTGGACGACACCTGTTGTTGAAACGGACGTGCGCGTCGGCGGCTCGAGCCTGATCGTCATGCGTGGCCCAGATGGCAATGAGTTCCCTAATCAGGGTGTTTATCTCGAAGTCGTCCAGGACCAACGCCTCGTGTTCTCCGATGCCTTTATCAAGGCTTGGGAGCTGTCAGAAAAGCCATTCATGACGGTAGTCCTAACTTTCGAGGACCAGGGCGACAAAACGAAATACACAGCCCGCGTGCATCACTGGACGGTAGCTGACCGTGAAGCGCACGAAAAAATGGGCTTTCATCAAGGCTGGGCAATCTGCACCGATCAGCTTGCAGCTCTCGTCGAAAAACCCTAACCGGAGAAATCATGAGCACCAATCAGAAAATTACGACGTTCCTCTGGTTCGACAACCAGGCCGAAGAGGCGATGCATTACTACGTTTCGATTTTCAAGGACTCGAAGATTGTCGATGTGACCCGAAACGGCCAGGGAGGTCCCGGCCCCGTTGGATCGTTCTTGTTTGGCACATTTCAACTCGAAGGTCAGGAGTTCATTGCCCTCAATGGCGGCCCGGCGTTCCAGTTCACCGAAGCGGTTTCTCTGTACGTCAACTGCGATTCGCAGGAGGAAGTCGATGCGCTGTGGGCGAAGCTCTC
>JACMIX010000516.1 GCA_014380935.1 Gloeobacterales cyanobacterium ES-bin-141
GTGCCCTTACAGACGCGTACGGGAGGCCAACTTCTTTAGGTGAAGTTGTGTTTTTCATACTCGGCTACTTAGTCGATTGGCGTTCCCGCAGCAATCGGGCCATTCTGCCGCTTCTGAGTTGGCTCGGCTCCGAGCAAGGCATATGCGCCATTGCGGTCCAGTACCTTGAGGGTCTTGAGTCCCGCAAGCTGTTTCATCTCGGTGCGGGGTGTCACTACTTGCAGATTCGGCTGCTCTCGGAGCAGAACTGCAAGCTGCTCGGGAGTGGAAGGGTTCGCGACCTGACGGCGGGCGTAAAAAGGCGGTAAGAAAGTTCGAGGTCCGTAATACACAAAGGGCGCATCTCCTACTTGCTCGATAAAACTGATGATTGGGGCCGAGACGTAGGTGTCCACGCGGGTCATGAAGACGATCCAGAACAAATTCATCATCACAGCCGAGGAAACGAGCAGCGCGGTAATCCCCAGGCGTGGCCGGGAGAGAGCAAACAGTGCAACAGTCAGCACGATGCCTGCCACCCACAGCCCACCGGGCGCAAAAGTCTCCACCCCCCAGGCAACCGGCACCTCCAGGTAATAGTACACACCCGGATCCGTGACCAGTTGTTTGAGGATCTCCGGGTTGCGAGCCAGGTAGGGCACGGCCAGCATTGGAACGGCCAGGATCAGCCCCAGGACTCCCAGGCCGGTGAGTTCGAGGGGATGGACGCGTGTGCGCCCCTGCCAGATACTCTGAAGCACGCCGGCAGCCAGGAACGCGCCGGGCATATAGATAAGCAGTGTGTAGTGCAGGAGCTTGGTCTGGATGAGCGAGAACAACAGCAACACAAAAACAAACCAGACCAGCGCCAGGATCTGAAAGCGCCGCTCGCGCCGCAGAGAGCGGTGCAGGATGCCCCGCACCAGGAAGACCGAGCACGGCAGACTACCGAATAGATAAACGAGCGCGTGGAAATACACAGGGCCTGGATGCCCGTCGTTGGTGCCGCTGATGCGCATCTGGTAGGTGACAAACTGGGTGACGAATTCACTACCGTTGTTCAAGGTTTCGACTGCGAACCAGGAGGACGCAACCAGGAGCGTGCCGCCCAAGAACAGAAGTAGTTGAAGTACCGACAGCCTGGGCTCGCGGACGAGCAGCTTGTAGACGCCAAAGCAGACCAGCGGGACGACCAGCCCCAGCGGACCTTTGATCAGTACAGCCGTACCGATGCTCAGGGCGCTAATCGTCAAATAGCCGCCCGGCAGCCAGACGGGGACCGGTAGGAGACGCTCCTCACCGCTCTTGCGCCGTCTCGTCTCGTCGTGGGCAAACAGGCACAGGATGCCCGTGACGACGAAGAAATTGAAGGTCGGGTCGATGAGCCCAAAGCGACCAAAGAAACTCGGCAGCGGACTCAGCCCAAATAGCAGTGCCCACAGCACCCCAAAACTGATTGACCCCACAAAGGTACCGGCCAGACACAGCACAGCGCCCGTAGCTGCCGTGAACAGGACACTCGGCAACCGGGCTGCTCCCTCGTTGACCCCGAACCAGTGAAAGCTGAGCGCCTGCAGCCAGAAGAAACCCGGTGGCTTTTCCCAGAAGGGTGCGTAATTGACGAAGACGCGCCCGAAATTTCCGGACTCGAGCATCTCGCGGGCTGCCTCGGCAAAAATCAGCTCATCCCAGTCAAACAGGTGAACCGACCCGACGTAGGGTAAATAGACGACGAGCAGCAGGCAAAACACCCCCAGCGCACTCAGCAAGCCAATGCCCAGACGAATAGGCGGGTGTCGGACAGGCGGCATTCCGGTCACGGGTTACACTCCTTTATCTGAAGGAACGCTAGCAAACTTTGCGCTCCCGGTAAAATTGACGACCTGTTGGTAAAATCGGCAGGTATTGTCAGAGGAAAGCGATTGGGTTGGGGATTACGGGGTATTCGCGGCGCGATTACTGTCTCGGAGAACTCGGCCGCTGCCATAGAGCAGGCGGTTCTGGAACTACTCACCGTGCTGTGCGAGCGTAACCGGCTTGAACCGGAAGCTATTTGCAGCGCCGTCTTCACGGCGACTCAGGACCTCGATGCAGTCTTTCCTTCTCAAGTTGCTCGTGTACGTCTGCATGGCTGGTCTCAGGTACCCCTGCTCGATGTTGCCCAGATGTCCGTTCCCGGTAGTCTGCATAGTTGCATCCGGGTGTTGTTGCAGGTCAACACGCTCTCCCTCCAGCACGAAATTCAGCACGTCTATCTGCGCGATGCTTGCAAACTACGCCCGGACCTCGGTCAGTCCTGACTGCTCAGGACGGTGGACTGGACCGGCATCTCGACCACACTCAGCCAGTGCAGGTAATCGGGCAACTGGGCGTGGACAAGCTGGTAGTAGAGCGTACGCAAATCACGGGTAATCGAACCTACACTGCCGTTGCCGATCGGGCGGTGGTCTACCCGGGTCACCGGGGCTACCTCGGTCGCCGTGCCGCACAAGAACATCTCATCGGCGATGTAGAGTTCGGTGCGGTCCACGGTGCGGGCCTCGATAGTGAGACCTAGTTCCCGGCGAGCCAGTTCGATAATCGTTGAGCGCGTGATGCCTTCGAGAATATTACTCGTCACAGCCGGGGTGATCAGTTTGCCGTCGCGGACCAGGAACAGGTTCATTGCACTGCCCTCGGCCACGTGACCGTCTTCCCCCAGCACAATCGCGTCGTCGAAGCCGCTTAAAGACGCATCTGTCTTGGCCAGAGCCGTGTTGACGTAGGCACCGTTGACCTTGGCGCGGGCGGGGATCATGTTGTCATCAAGGCGTCGCCAGGAGGAGACGCAGACGTGCAGGCCCTTCTCCGTATCGAGATAAATGCTCATCGGGACGGTAAAGAGGCAAAAGTCATCCCGCGTCTCGGGCACATTCAGAATCGGCCCGATGCGCAGATCGGCCTTGTAGACGATGGGCCGCAAGTAGGTGTCCTCCCGGCAATTGTTGCGCTGAATAATCTCGGCGGTCAGTTCGCCCATCTGTTGGGCGCTCAGGGGAGCAGACATGTGGAGGATGCGGCAACTCTGCTGCAAGCGGCGGTAGTGGTCCTGGGCGCGGAACACGAACATGGAGTGGCGCTCCGGCACCCAGTAGGCCTTGATCCCCTCGAAGACGGCTGTGCCGTAAAGAAAAGCATGGGTACGTACGTCCAGGGTGGCCCTATCGAGCGGTACGAACTCCCCGCGCAGGTATGCAACGGGTCTAGTCGGGTCTGATTGAATAGTCATAGCTTCAAAGATATCGGCTCCACCTGCAAAACTCCACCGTCAATGGCGCACAATGACTGTGTTGTCGCGCCAATACACCGTCTGATGGCCCCGCAGATTGATACTTCGCTGATTGCCTTTCGTCTGCTGGTGGCAGCGGCCTGGTCAGATGGACAATTACACCCGGCAGAAGGGCTGGTGCTTGGTCAATACCTCCGGCGCCTGTCTTTACCGGAGGCGGAGCAGCGCAAGTTGATCGCGTACTTGAGCCTGCGTCCGGCAGCCGATGCAAGTCAGGTGTGGATCGAGCAGTTCCGGGACATTTACCCGGACGCTCAGAACCGCCGGGAAGTGATGGACGCCCTGAAGCTAGTCATATCTGCCGATGGCCAGGTTGTGGAGCCTGAAACGAAGCTCCTGGCCGAACTCAAAGCAGCTTTGCGTCCCGACCAGGACACTCCCTCCTTGCTCTCGGGGCTCAAAGCCTGGCTCGGTAAGCTCACGTCCCGTTAGCGCGGCCCGCGAATATCCCAGCTCAGATCCGGGACACTGGTCAGGGTCGCCGTGCTCGAGAGGGTCGTGCCGTTCATCAGCCACACCACGTTCTGCCCGGTGGTGGAGTTGCGCCAGAGGATGTCGGAGTGGCCATCGCTGTTATAGTCGCCGACGCCGCTGATGTCCCAGGCCAGGTCGGTGACCGCCGGGAGTGCTGTCGTCGAGGAGAGGGCCGTACCGTTCATCAGCCAGACCGTATTTTGACCGGTGGTAACGTTGCGCCAGAGGATGTCCGAGCCGCCGTCGCCATTGAAGTAGCCGCTGCCGACAATGCGCCAGTCCGGGTTGGGGACGGGGGTGAGCGTGACGGAGGATGCAAAGGCGGTGCCGTTCAAGAGCCAGATGACGTTCGCACCCGTTTGCAGGTTGCGCCAGAGGATGTCCGGTTTGCGGTCGCCGTTGAAGTCGCCCGTACCATCGATCTGCCAGCCTGCGTCCGGCGGCACAGAAGGA
>JACMIX010000517.1 GCA_014380935.1 Gloeobacterales cyanobacterium ES-bin-141
TCTGTCGGTCTATGCGTTGACCAAGGGAGCGGTCGCGGGCTTTACACGCGGTCTTGCCCGCGATCTCGGGCCTCGCGGCATCACGGTCAACAATATCCAACCTGGCCCGATTGACACCGATATGAACCCAGCCGAGGGGGATTTTGCCGAGGCGCTGACCAAGATGACTGCCCTCGGACGCTATGGACAGGGCCACGAGGTTGCGAGTATGGTTTCCTACCTCGCCAGTCCTGAAGCGGCCTACGTCACTGGTGCCAGTCTGAAGATTGACGGCGGCTGTACAGCTTGAACGACGGGTAATCAGACTTGCATTCGATTGGAGGGCGATGTTGAAGCACCACACTGTCGAGGCGTGGACCGATCAGGGATGCTTGAACGAACTGTACCGTTATGCCCCCGGCCCGGCTGACTGCACCGTCAGGCACAGCCACGACGAATATCAGTTCTGTCTGAGCCTGAACTTCCCCGGCCAATACTTTTACCGGGGTGCCTACATCCCGGTGCCGTCCGGTGCCCTCTCCGTCATCCACCCCGGGGAACTGCATTCTGCCCACGATCCATGTGCACGTGACCGTGTGGCTGCTTACCGCGTCCTACAGGTGCCTGTTGCACTGCTTGAGGAATTGACTTCGCAAATGGGTATTTGTGGGCAGCGTGCCCCTTTCTTCACCGCAGTGACGACCGATGGCGATCTTGTCCGCCTGTTCGGTGCTTATCATCGCGGTTCGCAGTCCGATGCGCCCGGATTGCAACGGGAGGACGCTCTAAGGGAACTGCTGTCGCGCTGGCTGGCGCGGCACTCTGACGTAGGGATTGCGCGGGATCTCTTAGCCGCCCCGCGGTCGGTCAGCCGCGCCCGGGATTACCTGATGGCTCACCTCGGGTGCAACGTCTCAACGGCAATGCTTGCCGAGGTGTCGGAGCTTACCCCCTATCGGTTGCACCGGCTGTTCGAGCGTGCTTACGGCCTGCCGCCCCACCGTTACCTGTTGCGGGCGCGCCTGGAACGCGCGAAGCGCCTACTTGCCGCTGGAGTGCGGCCAGTCCAGGTGGCCAACGATCTGGGCTTTGCCGATCAAAGCCATTTCGGTCGTCACTTCCGGCGCTGGACGGGCATTTCCCCCGGCTGCTACACGGGTCGGGCCGCAAAAACGTTCTAGATCTGTCGGGTGGCCTCTCGGTAGGATTTCACAGTTTACGAAACGGGACCTGCCCGGAGTGTAGAGCCCGACGTCTGCACCCAGCACACGAAGCCCCTACGGAGATTGTGATGACCGCCTACTACACACTTGGCCGCTCGGGGCTGCGCGTGAGTCGCCTAGCCCTCGGAACGATGACCTTCGGCATCGAGTCCGGATGGGGAGCCGACGAAGCCGTCTCCCGCCGCCTGTTCGATCTGTATCTCGACGCCGGCGGCAACTTCTTCGACACCGCCGACCTCTACACCGGTGGCACTAGCGAGACCTGGCTCGGCAAGTTTGTCGCCGAGCGGCGCGCCCGTGACCGGGTGGTGATCGCCACCAAGTTTAGCTACAACAGCGAGCCGGGCAACCCCAATACCGGCGGTAACGGTCGCAAGAATATTCTGCGTGCCGTAGAGGGGTCGCTCCGGCGACTCGGAACCGACTACATCGACCTCTATCTGCTGCACACCTGGGACCGGCTCACCCCCGCCGAGGAGGTCATGCGCACCTTCGACGATCTGGTACGCGCGGGCAAGGTTCGCCACGTGGGTCTCTCTGACGTGCCCGCCTGGTACACAGCCCGCGCCCAGACGATGGCCGAGTTGCGCGGCTGGGAGCCGCTTTGTGCCTTGCAACTGGAATACTCGCTCGTGGAGCGCTCGATCGAGGAGGAGTTCATTCCCCTGGGCACCGAGCTGGGCATGGGCACGATGGTCTGGAGCCCGCTCGCGAGCGGTCTACTGAGCGGCAAGTACCGGCCCTCGCAAAACGGCGGCGAAGGGCAGGGCCGCCTGGAGTCGATGAAGGGATCAGCGAACCCGGCCTTCCAGAAGTTCACCGAGCGCAACTGGCAGACGGTGGCCGCGGTGGAGAAAGTGGCAAACGAGATGGGCCGCAGCATGGCTCAAGTGGCGATCAACTGGGCCGCAAACCGTCCGGGCATAGCAAGTGTGATCCTCGGGGCAACCAGGCTAGAACAACTTCAGGACAACCTCGGTGCCCTGGACTTCGAGTTGCCTGGTGAACTGGTACAGTTCCTGGACGAAACGAGCGCACCGCCGCTCCGCTTCCCGCATACGTACTTCACCCCGGCCATCCAGGGGATGCTCACGGGCGGTGTGAGTATCGGCTCCAAGCCGGTCGGCTACGCCCCGCCTCTTCTCATCGAGGGAAGCGGAGCAGGGGCGAGCACCTCCCACGGTGCAAACGACGAGTGAGCAACGGCCAGTACCCGAGGGGATGGCTGAGGAGACGGCGGTTGTCCTCTGGCTTGCAAGCCCCGCGGCCTCCTATGTCTCGGGCCAGGTGATCGGCATCGACGGCGGCGACCTGTCCTGAAGCGTATCTGCCTCGCAGGGTCAACTCCGCCCTGCTCCGGGCAGGTCGATGACTTTCCAGAGGCCGAGGGCTTTGTCCGCGTACGCCCCTTCCTCTTCGGTGCAGCCTTCGACAAGCACAGTGAGGGGTTCCGGTAGAGAGAACGGCGGCTTTTGCAGGTTGAGCAGACGCCAGTCTCCGTCTTCGATGTCCAGGTTGTGATGGTGTTCGAGGAAGGTGGTGGTCAGGAGGTAGGTGGTACCGCTTTTTTTGATGTTGGCGAGGGCCTTAAAGATGTTGTCAAAGGAGAGATGCACGAGGCAATCGCGGCAGAGCACGAGGTCGGCTCGGGGCAGGTCGTCACAAGTCAAATCCAGATGGAGAAAGTGCCTATTGTTGTTGGTTGCTGTGTACCTGGCCTTGTTGCGCTCGATTAGCTCCTCAACGATGTCGGCGCCAGTGTAATTGAGAGCCAGTTCCACCTGATTCATCCAGGCAAAGTCGCCGCAGGGGAGATCCAGGAGGCTTGTCACTTTAAAGGCCTTGAGCAGTTCGGGCAACCTGGATCGCAGGTGTGCGGCCTGGTCTGGAGCCGAGCCAGGGCCAGAGTGGGAGCCTCTACTGTCCCAAAAATTAGTGCGGAATATATGGGTGAACTTTTCTTCCAGGTCCAGCTCCCGCATCTGCTCCCGGCAACGCTCGAAGAGGAGGTGGGCGGCGACGGGTGGGCGGGCGGTTTTTTCTTCCACAAGCTACTTCCGGTTTGGAAAAATTAGTATCCCGGGTCTCACTGAGCCTACTACGATTGAGTAAATTTTAAAGATTCCGAGGGGTTCTCTATGTCGGATGATTCTATCCACCGGGTCAGCAAATAGCGCTGGTTGTCTTTGAACCCGAACCGGGTATAGAGTGCCTGCGCTCGACTGTTCGTGTGATCCACCTCCAGGTGAAGGGCCTTAACCCCGGCAGCCCGGCAGCCCTCAGCCGCCAATTCCAGCAAGCGGGTGCCGATACCACGGCCCTGAAGGTGTGGCCGAACAAACAGTTCGTCTACAAACGCGTCCCGGCCCCGAAATTCGATGCTGAAGCCGAAAGTGATGATGGTGTAGCCTGCTGTCTCTCCCTCCCAGACTGCAAGGATTACCTGCCCGAGCCTGTTGTCTATCAGCAATTGCAACAGCACTTCCCGATCCACCTGACTGTCGAGGGGTAACTTCTCCAGGCCGTGAAATTCCTCAACAAGCGGCAGGAGCGCATCGAGGTCGGCAGTGGTGGCTGGTCTGAACTGAACGGCCATTGCGGGTAGCTCACGGGGCTGTCGCTGAGTGTAGCGTCCCGGCTTCATCGCGTCCACACCGGAGTCGATCGAGACTCTCGTCCTAGAAGCGTCGATAGTGTTCGAGCCAGTTGGTGACCTCATGGCGCTAAATACAATGCACGCGGTTGCGTGTCAACCGTGCTTGGCTGCCGACACCTGGCCCGAGTGCCTAAAATTGGACGTGTCTCGGCTAACCCTGAAGTGAGACAACCGCTATGCAATTTCTGGTGCTACCTCCTACCCCGGTGCTCGCCCCCCTGGTGACGGGTTACTGGTTCGTCGAGGATCTCGCCA
>JACMIX010000518.1 GCA_014380935.1 Gloeobacterales cyanobacterium ES-bin-141
ACCAAAATCAACTTCGTGGACATCCAGCGTTAGCGTCCTCAGCAGCTATCCGCTACGGTTATTTGACAACTGCTAATCTCAAAGTGTCTAAACCGTACCGAGCGGTACCGGGAAGGGGAAAACGTGCACGTTGTCGAAATTGTCCTGGGACTGCTCGTGGCCATCTGCGTGCTGGTGGTGCTCGCACGGAAGTTGAGTGTGCCCTACCCGATTGTGCTGGTGCTTGGGGGGCTTGCTCTCAGTCTGGTACCGGAGCTACCGCAGGTGGAACTCGATCCGGAACTGGTGTTCGTGCTGTTTTTGCCGCCGTTGCTGTGCGCAGCGGCCTGGTCCACCTCGTGGCGCGATTTTCGGGCGAATGTCCGGCCAATCTCGCTGCTCGCGCTCGGGCTGGTGTTCGCCACCACCTTCGCCGTCGCCGTCGCCGTCCACGCACTCGTACCGAGCATCCCCTGGGCAGCGGCCTTCGCGCTCGGGGCAATCGTCTCGCCCCCTGACGCGGTAGCAGCCACAGCCGTAACCGAAAGCCTCGGGGTTCCGCGACGGATCACCACCATTCTCGGAGGCGAAAGTCTGGTTAACGATGCCTCAGGGCTGGTCGCCTACCGGTTTGCAGTGGCAGCAGCGGTGACGGGGATGTTTTCGCCTATCGAGGCAGTGGGCCGCTTCGTGTTGCTGGTCGTGGGCGGGGTGGCGGTGGGCTTCGCAGTGGGCTTCACTGTCGCCTGGCTCCAAAAACAGATCGAAGACGCACCAATCGAGATCGCTCTCACGCTGTTCGGTGCCTACGGGGCTTACTTGCTCGCCGAACAGTGGGAATTATCGGGGGTGCTCGCGGTCGTGACCACGGGGCTCTACCACCGCTACCGCAGCTCCGAGATCATGAGCCCGGCTAGCCGCAACCAGGTGATGCCCGTCTGGCGGATGCTTGAATTCGTCTTCAACGGCCTTGCGTTCATCCTCATCGGACTACAACTGCCGTACATACTCGATAACCTGGGCGGGCGCAGCCTGTCAACGCTATTGGGCTACGCGGCGCTGGTGTCGGTAGTCGTGATCGGGGTGCGGCTGTTGTGGGTGTTTCCGGCTACTTACTTACCCCGGCTGCTGGTGCCGGGGCTGGCTGAGCGCGACCCGATTCCCCCCTGGCAGCCAGTATTTTTGCTTGGCTGGACGGGCATGCGCGGGGTAGTGTCACTCGCAGCGGCCCTCGCCCTACCTACGGTTACCGCTACTGGCCAACCCTTCCCGGAGCGCGATCTGATTTTGTTTTTGTCGTTCGCGGTCATTCTGGTGACGCTGGTACTACAGGGATTAAGCCTGCCACCGCTCATCCGCTTTTTGGGGTTGGCCGATGACGGCTCAGGCGAGCGCGAAGAGCGCCTCGGCCGACGTCAAGCCGCCGAAGCTGCCCTGGTGCGGATCGAGAAGATCGCCCTTGAGCGGCCCGAACACGAGGACAGTCCCGTTCTGCGGCGAATGCGCGAACAGTATCTCGCCCGACTGCGCCTGTTCGAGTCCGAAGAAGAGGCCATCGAAGAACTGTACGAGCAGATGCGCTCGGAAGTTGAACTACAGCACGAGGTCCTCGCCGCCGAGCGCGCCCTGGTTGTGCGGTTGCGCAACGAAGGGGCGATCAGTGACGAAGCGCTGATGAAGATTGAGCGGGAGCTGGACTTCGAGGTGCTGCGCCTCAGAGCTTAGCGGGAGCGGGCACGAACGATCTGGTGGCCTCGCCGGGGCTCCTGCGCGAGGTGCAAGTTCGGTCGAGGTCCGTCATTCAGTCGGTTGGCTACTCGGCGGACATAGAAATCGGGTGCGGCATCGGCTGACTCGCAAACTCAACTGAGACAAGCCTACGTGTGGGTCGGCAGTGACGTATTGAGCGAATGCGACATTGCCCGCGACCAACAGGTCAAAGATAGTGAACTTCCGAAGCGGCGTTGGGCTCCTGGCGGAAGTGCCTCGCAACCTCTGAAGTGGCTGTCCGGGTGTAATGGCCAGGCGTCACTCCCAGGTAGCGTCGCCACGAGCGGATCTGGTGTGCCTGATCGCTGAACCCCGCGAGCGGATCGCCAACACCCGTCTGGGTCGCGTGCAGACTCGCGATTACCCGGTTCTGGCCAATCAGTTCCCTGGGGGTACGGCCCACATGCGTTCGAAACCAGCGCTCGAGTTGGCGGGACGACATCCCCACTGTCTGCGCCGCCGCATCGAGTCGTCCAGTGCATCTGAGCGCCAGCCACGCGCTTGAGAAACGCTCCAACTCGGCCACCCGGCGAGTTGCGCCCAAACGACCCACCAGCCACGCATCCAGGCGCTCAGCAATCCGGTTCGGCATCCAGGCACCAGTGAGGTCATCTTTGAAGTCACCCACCGTTTTGTCGCCCAGTAGGGCTCCAAGATCGAGAAGGTTGTCGCAGCTGTCCACTCCGCTACCGGGAAACAGGCGAATCAGACCGGGCAAACTCAGCATAACCATCACGAAATAGCAGTCCTCGCCCGAACCCCATGTACGAATGCGGCTCTGCACTCCCAGGAGCGAAACCCTCGGCACGCCCACGCCCAATTCGTCTACGTTGGGCCTTCCCAGGTGGACGGTCAATACGGCGTTGGTGTGCGGCACCGTGTGGATCGGTTGTCCCTGGTTTGCATTGGCGAGATCCTCGACGAACCAGTAACCCGTCACGAGGGGTGCGAGCACCGCGGCAGGAGGTAGCACCAAAAATTGCATAAGGTTATCCCACCTTGAGTTAACAGCCGAGTGGACGTTTGATAGTGAATGTTCCGCCAACGGTATCGTATCTCGGCTGTCTCCAGTAGACTGAGCACGGTGTTTTGCACTCAGGCTGAGCTACGATCCCTTGCCTGAGCCAATCGCCGCCCTCCACTCCCCAAAATCCACCTGATGGAAGCTTTCGACTGGTTACCTTTCCTACAAAAATTCAGCGCCCTGCTCCTCGAAGATGACATGTGCAACCTCCAAGAACACGGTGTGTGCCAGATGCCTGAGGACGCCCATCACAGAGGGTACATGGGATTCCCGGGCGCGACGGAGCAGCAAATCTCGGCGACCGAGGCGCGCCTGGGCATTCGCCTGCCGCCTTCGTACTACACCTTCCTCCAAGCAAGTAACGGCTGGGAAGAGATGGGGCCGTCATTTCCCGGCCGGTTGTGGCCGGTTGAGCAAGTCGAGTGGCTACGAGTGCGAAGCCAGGAAGTTATCGACATCTGGGGAACCTCACACCTGTCCCTCGCCGAGCACCTTGCATACCAGGGGTCCGATGACGGTGCCCTCTACTTCAACGGGGCGTATATGCAGAACTGCCTCGAGGTGAGCAGTTGGGGAGATGCCTGCATGGTTTTTCTTTGTCCTGAAGTGACAACTGCTGAAGGGGAGTGGGAGTGCTGGAAGTTGGCAAGCTGGTATCCGGGTGTAGCCCGTTACCCGAGCTTTCAGGCCTGGATGGTTGAAAGCTGTCTCCAACTGCAGCGCGAGGTGAGATGATTGGCCACCGCCAATGGCTCTGTCGTCTTTTGAATGCTTCCCCAGTGATTGCAAGTCTGATGACATGTCGCTCAAGCTGTACAGCCGCCGTCAATCTTCAGGCTGGCACCGGTGACATAGGCAGCTTCAGGACTGACTAGATAGGAAACCATACTCGCAACCTCGTGGCCCTGTCCGTAGCGACCGAGGGCAGTCATCTTGGTCAGCGCCTCGGCAAAGTCCCCCTCGGCTGGGTTCATATCGGTGTCAATCGGGCCAGGTTGGATATTGTTGACCGTGATGCCGCGAGGCCCGAGATCGCGGGCAAGACCGCGTGTAAAGCCCGCGACCGCTCCCTTGGTCAACGCATAGACCGACAGA
>JACMIX010000519.1 GCA_014380935.1 Gloeobacterales cyanobacterium ES-bin-141
CGGCTGGCGGATCGACTGCGCCGCCCGGTTGAACTGGCTCTTTTTGAAATCTACGCCGCCCACCATGGCTTTCACGTAGCCCGTGCGTGGGTCAATGCTGACCAGGGCCATCTGCTCTGCCCGTCTGCCTTTGAGACTTTTAACGTTGGAGCGGACGGTCTGTTCTGCCAGGGCCTGGAGCTTGAGATCCAGGGTGGTCTGGACCTGTAGTCCGCCTTTGAGGACCGCGTTGCGCCCATATTTACGAATCAGCTCCTGGACGACGTAGTTGGTGAAGTACGGAGCCTGAGCATTTTTGAGCACCGAGGTCGCCTTGGCAAACTTGAGTTTCTTTGCCTTGGCCTTTTTGGCCTCAGCCGGTGCAATCCAACCAAGTTCGACCATGCGGTCGAGCACGACGTTCTGGCGGGCAATTGCTTTGTCGGGGTTGCGCAGAGGCTTGTAGACTTCCGGTGCGCGCAATAAACCGGCCATCAAGGCTGCCTCGGCCAAGTCAAGAGTCCGCGCCGACTTATTAAAGTAAGTCCGCGCCGCCATCTCGGCTCCGTAGTTGTTGTTGCCCCAGTAAACCTGATTGAGGTACAGCTCGAGGATTTCGTCTTTGGAGAAAACCTGCTCGAGCCGTAAGGAGAGAACGGCCTCGGATACTTTACGCTCGAGCGAACGCTTAGGGGTCAGAAACAGGTTCTTGACTAGTTGCTGGGTGACGGTCGAACCCCCCTGGACAGTGCGGCCTTCCTGAAAATTGGCTAACGCCGCCCGCGCCACGGTATCGATCCGGATACCCGAGTGTTGATAGAAACGGTCGTCCTCGATTGCCAGGACAGCCTGTTGCAAGTAGGGCGAAGTCTCTCTCAGGGGAACAACTCGACGATTCGCATCTCCATGAATGTTGGCGAGGAACTGCCCACGAATGTCCGTGATGCGGGTTGCCTCACTGGGTACAAAATTTTTGAGCGAACGTACATCGGGTAGGTCGCGGAAGCTGAGCGCGAGCCCGACCAGTAACCCGGATACACCCGCAGCACTGACGAGTACACCCGCGAGCAATACCCATACCCAAAGCCGCCAGGCTGGAGTCCGAGTCGGTGGCGTAGAAGGGGATTCAGTAGCCGAGGTGGACCGTTGGGTAGCCAAAGTTTGGACGGGTGATTCAGAACTGACTGATTATAACGCCGCACTTGCCGGACTGCTTACCGTGCCCGAGCGAGTAGCTAGAAGGGACTGAGAAGCGTGTCGGGATACTGTAAAAAGAATGGTATAGCCCGCCGCGAGGACCCACCAATGTCATCAGACGCGCAGAGTCTCTACCCGGTAGCCCCGGCATGGGAAGTTCCCATGCCGCCGACTGACCTGATCTTCGACGATGGAGTACCTCTAGAAAGCAAACGTCACCGTACGGCGATGAATACGTTGATCCGCTCGTTGGATCATGCCTGGTTGGAGCGCGACGATTACTTTGCCGGCGGCAACATGTTCATCTACTACAGCAGCGAACAAGCCCTCAACCGCGACTTCCGGGGGCCTGACTTTTTTGCCGTGCTCGACATCGACGGCACGTACACGCGCCGGGGCTGGGTGGCATGGCTTGAGGGTGGCCGCTACCCCGATGTGATCGTCGAGTTGCTCTCGCCCTCGACAGCCGAGATCGACAAAGGTGTTAAAAAAGACCTCTACGAGCAGGTCTTCAAAACGCGAGATTATTTCGTCTTCGACCCTTACGACTCAGGTTCGCTACAGGGTTGGACATTAGATCTCAATCTGCGCTACCAACCGCTGGAGGCAAATGCGCGCGGCTGGCTCTGGAGCCGCGCGCTGGGACTCTGGCTGGGTACCTGGGAGGGGACAACCGAACGCGAGGGGGCAGAGTGGCTGAGGTTCTACGACGAGGATGGCAATCTCGTCCCCTTACCGGAAGAATCAGCCTGGTCCGATCTAGAACAAGCCGAGCAGGAGCGTGACCAGGCTCGCGAGCAACTGGAGCAGGCCCGCACACAAGCGGAGCAACAAAGTTTGTTAGTAGAACGTCTCGCTGAGCGCCTGCGTGAATTGGGGGAATCCGACACTTTGTAAGCGCTGTCTGCTCCTAGCCATTGGCAAGACGCATCAACTCCTCGCCGCTCACCCGGCAGGACCGCCAGTCATCGAGTATCACAGCGCCCATACGCTCGTAAAATCCAATTGCCGGCTTATTCCAATCGAGTACACTCCACTCCATGCGGCCGCAGCCGCACTCGACGGCCAATCCCGCCAGGTGAACGAGCAGTGCCTTACCAATGCCCTCGCCGCGATATTCAGCGCGCACGTACAGGTCCTCCAGGTAGAGACCCGGACGGGTTAGAAAAGTTGAGTAGTTGAAGAAGAACAGTGCGTAGCCAACTGCCTGATTGGCCCGTTCCGCCAGGACTGTCTGCGCGTATGGTTTCGGCCCGAATAGATGTACCGCTAGCTCCTCGGGACTACCCGTAACAGCGTGGGAGAGCTTCTCGTAGGCGGCCAGTTCTTGAATCAGGCCAAAAATGGTCTCGATATCCCGTGGCGTGGACGGTCGGATTTTCAGCACACCCTATGCACCCGCCCTGGACCAGCAGGACTCCAACCAGTCAATCAGGTCGCCCCTGCGCCCCCGAAATCGAAAAATGACCGCCCAGATCTGGTCTTGCTGCCGCTCACCGGCCAGATCGGGTTCAAGAATAGCAACCAACCTTCCATCGGCAAAGGTGTTGGTTCTGATACCCAGGTCTTCGAGGCGTTGCTGGACCATCGCTCTCTCCCAGGGGTGTATGGCTACAAGCTGGGTGCTGGGGCGTGTTTCTATGCCTGTAAATTCCATCTTTCGTGTGAGCCTCAAGTACCGGTGGGGGTTTCGTTACTGCAAGTGTTTCTCAATTAAGCTCACTCTAAAAGAAGCAGACTGGAATGTCAATCCGGACTCAGTAGGTCAACTGAGTTGGGAGCGGAACTGACGAATACTGATAGCGAGCAGGAGACTGGCAAAGAGGAGCAGGGCGAGTGCCTGCGGCCACAGGACCTCCAGACCGACGCCCTTGAGCATCAGGCCGCGCGTGATTTCGATGTAGTAGCGCAGGGGGTCGAGCAGGGACAGGTAGCGGATCAGGGGAGGCATGCTCTCGATGGGTGCGATCGCGCCTGAGAGCTGGATGAGCGGTAGGTTAATGAAAAAAGAAGTCAGAACTACCTGACGCTGGTTGCGCACGACCGTGGCGAGCAGCGTTCCCACACCGATGCCAACAAAAATGTACAGGCTCGACAGGAACAAAAACAGCAGCAAGTTGCCTCGAAAAGGCACGTCGAACACGACGCGGGCGAGCCCCAGCGCCAAAAAGAGATCCCCCATCAACAAGATGTAGAGAGGAGTGATCTTGGCAAGCAGGATTTCCCAGGCCGCTGCCGGGGTCATGAGCAACTGTTCGAGCGTGCCGGTGTCTTTTTCGCGCACAACCGTAGACGAGGAGACTAGCGAACTGGTCAGGGTGAGCACCAGTCCCAGGACACCGGGCACGAAGAACAGGGCGCTGTTCAATCCGGGGTTGTAGAGAATAGCAACTCGGGGCTCGATTGGGTCGGGCGCACGGTCGGGGTCGAGGCCGCGGCTGTACTGGTTGATAATCTGGGTGGTGTAACCGCTGGCGATCCCGGCCGTGTTGGCGTCAACGGCGTCGATGAGTACCTGGACCTCGGCCGTTTCCTCCCCGGAGAGTTTGCGGTTGAAGTCAGGTGGGATGACCAACCCGGCCGTGATCTGCCCGGTTCTCACCTGCTCCCCCAGGAGGCGTTGACTGAAGCTTTCGTACTGTCGGTCGAAGATGCCGTTGGCGGTGAAAGCGGCGACGAGTTCGCGGCTCGCCGGTGTGTTGGAGTAATCGACGACACCCAGCTTGAGGTGGTTGACTTCCGGGCTCAGGGCAAAGCCAAAGATAAGCAGTTGCACGGTGGGTGGAAAGAGCAGCAAAAAGAGCAACTGCCGGTCTTTGAGGATCTGGCTGACCTCCTTGAGCATCAACGCCCAGAAGCGCGTTTCAATCAGCTGATCGATAAGTTTCATCGCCTACTCCGACATCTGCATACGGCGCAAACCTCGCCAGGCCACACCGAAAAACACCAGGCCCAGCAAGGCGAGTATCAGCGGTACATACCAGACCCCCGGCCAGCCGGTCCCGCGTGCAAAAGCGTCCCGGGCCAGTTCGATGTAGTAGCGGGCCGGGATGACGTTCGAGAGCAGCGAGAGCGGAAAAGGAATATTGCTGAGCGGATAGATAAAGCCCGAGAGCAACAGGGCTGTCAGGAATCCACTGGTCGCCACTCCCTGCACAGCCGCGCTCTGAGTAGAGGCACGGGTGCCCACCAGTAGCCCGTACAGAATACTTGTCGCCAGGAAAATAGGCGTACCGACCAGAAACGGTGTCGGGTCACCCGCGAACCACAGTCCGAACAGGAGTGCCCCCAGGACAATGACGAACGCCGCCTCACCGAGGGCAATCAGAAAATAGGCGAGCCCCTTACCGGCAAGTAGCTCGACTGCACTCAAGCTCGAAGCGTAGACCTGAACGATGGTGCCCTGCTCCTTTTCACGGACCATGGCGATAGCGGCAAGCAAAGGTGGAAAGATGGCCAGGATGACGGCGAATACACCCGGCACGATGTAGAGCGACTCCTTGCGTCCAGGGTTGAACCACAGGCGTGTTCGGGCTATAACTCTGGATGCTCCGGGCTGTAGACCCGAGCTGCTCAAAAAGAAGTTTGTCGTCGCCCGGACGCTGTTGCGGATTACGCGGGCATTGTTGGAGTCGGTGCCGTCCACGAGGACCTGGACCGTGGCCACTTTGCCCGCTTTGATGCGCCGCGTAAAGTCGGGCGGAATAATGATCGCCGCCTTGGCGATGCCCCGGTCGAGAGCGGTGCGGGCCGGGTCACTCCCGGCCCAGTCGGTCTGCACGAACTGGTTGGTGGCAAACAGGCGCTCGATGTAGGCGCGGCTGAGGGGGCTACGGTCCAAGTTCTGGATGACCATGGGAATGTTCTTGGCTTCGAGCCGGATGGCATAGCCAAAGATGAGTAGGGTCATGAATGGCAAAAGAAAAGCCAGTGCCAGGGTAAGACGGTCGCGCCCGAACTGGGCGAGTTCTTGCGGCACTGGGTCCAGACGCGCCTCATCGCTCTGCCCTCTCAGCCCGCTGGACGATGCCGATGAATGCGTCTTCGAGTGAGAAAGCAATCGGATGTACCGAGCGAACCTCCACCCCGGCAGCCTCCAGTAGAGAGCGTACCTGGGGATACTCCCGAGGTTCGTCAAGGACAACGTGCAGCCGGTCACCGAAGACGGAGACGCGCCAGGGTGCAAGCTTCTCCTTGAGTACCCGTGCACTCGAACGTACATCCGCGCTCACCACCTCTACTAGTTGCCCCGGCTGCTGCGCCTTGAGTTCACCCGGCGTCCCCTCGACTACTACTTCGCCTGCGACCATCAAGCCCAACCGGTTGCAGTGCTCCGCCTCCTCCAGGTAGTGCGTCGTCACCAGTACAGCCGTCCCCGAGCGGGCAAACTCCTCGATCAACCGCCAGAACTGACGGCGGGCGAGCGGGTCCACTCCCGAGGTAGGCTCATCGAGAAATAACACCTCGGGCTCGTGCATCACAGATGCCCCGAAGGCGACCCGCTGCTTCCAGCCCCCGGGCAAACTGCCCGTCAACAGGTCGCGCTGGTCTTCGAGGCCGCAGGTGGCGAGCACCCAATCGATTTTGTCCTTGCGCCGGTGGCGCGGGATGCCGTAGACACCGCTGTAAAACTGCAAGTTCTCGAGGATAGTCAGGTCGTCGTAGAGGGTAAATTTCTGGCTCATGTACCCGATGCGGGCACGCAAAGCACTATCGCGCAGGTTGTCCGAGAAGCCGGCCAGGGAGACTTTACCCGTAGTGGGAGGCACAAGCCCGCAGAGCATTTTGATGGTGGTCGTCTTGCC
>JACMIX010000065.1 GCA_014380935.1 Gloeobacterales cyanobacterium ES-bin-141
AAACGCTGCTACCCCAGGTGCAGTCGCCCCTGCTGGTGCTCTGGGGGGAAAAAGACCCCTGGACGCCCATCGCCCGCGGCCGGACCTTTACGCGCTACGCACCCCAGGCAAAGTTCGTGGCTCTACCCGGCCTTGGCCACTGTCCACACGACGAAGACCCCACCCTGGTCAATCGGGTCGTGCTCGAATGGCTCGACGGCCTGGCCCTGGAGCGCTAGCCGCCGGCGAGGCTATTCATTTTAGGGAGTCGCCTCCGGGCAACTCCTGCAGTGGTGGACCTGGAGTGGGGTACCAGGCCCAAAACGACGCCTCTACGTACAACACCCATGGGCAGGTCCGCAGCATCAACTAAACTGACTACTTCTTGCAGAGAAAAGAGATGTTAAATAGATCGGCACGGCTACCGAAGCACTCTTTAGTAGAGGGAATTATATTGATTAGTTAGGGGGCGATTATGTTGATTACGATAGAGCCGTCCTGCAATTGTGCGGTCTTCGGAGCTTCAGCTGGTAACGGGCTTTAATCTGCTGAGCACGTTTGCTTTCGCACGTCCCAGCTGTCGGCGAAAGTGTAGTTTTGTCAGCTCAAAGACCTTGCAGTCCTGAGGCGGGACAGTACGCACGGCAACGGGTTCGCCCTGGTACTCCTCTTTTGAGGCACTGACAAATTGGTCAAGCAGGTGGCGGCGCATCGAGACGAAGTGCCCGGCCACGGCCTGCTCGGTGATCGACGCAGCCGAGTCCACGAGAACCACCTGGTCAGGATCGTACATGCGACAGCCGGCCTGGTAGCCGAGGGCGGCATAGCAGGTCTGCTCCGCCCAGTACGCGTAATTATCGAACCTGGCGCGGCCGATGAACTGCTCGATGAAATCCATATCGTAGGCCGACTTGCGCATGGCTATCAGACCGGCGTTGACACGACTGGGCAGGCGAAATGCCGCGCCAAGCAGTTGCCAGGGCGCAAGGGAGTATGACTCCTGAGTGTCGATCATGAAGAGCGCCGACACCTTGGGATCGTTCAGGCAGAACAGATCAAAGAAAGGCCGCAGAAAGAGGATATCGCTGTCGCAGTAGGCGATGTCCCCCTCGCTGAGCAGTGGGATATCGAATAATTTCAGGCCGTAGACAAAGCGGCTGCGAAAGCTCCTGGCTTCGGGATAATTCTGCAGGCCCTCGTCCATCCGCTCATCCGCCTCGGCCCGCAATAGAACCCTCGTCCCCGGCAGCTCCCCTTCGAAGCGGGCAATGTCCTCTTTGGTAAGGGAGCCGTCGTCGTGGATGACCAGACGGAGCGGTTGGGTGGAGAACCTTACCAGCGAGCCCAGACAGGTCAAGGCCATCTCGACGTGACGATGGCAGATCAGGCTACGGACGCACAAGCTGGACTGAGAAGAATTCATGAGCGTCACCTCCCAAGTTGTCAGCATAAATATAGCAGGGCCATTTTTGTGGCCCTGCTCACTGCGAGCCTGGTGGCGATGCTCAAGCTATTCGGAGTCCTAGTGCAGCAGAGCTGAATTGACTTGGTAGTTCATGCCTGGAGCGGTTTACCCTGGTAAGTCCACTTGAATGGCCGCGCCCACTGCAAGTTGTAGTACTCGATGAATGACCAGATCCTCTCCCGCAACTGTTCGACCGACTGGAACGAGCCCCGCTTGAGTACCTTGCGCCCCAGAATTGACAGCTACATCTCCACCTGATGGAGCCAAGAAGCATGTTTGGGCGTGTAGTGAAACACCAGACGGTGGCTGAAATGGCTCAGATACTCCGCCCGGCTGGTCATTGACCGGAGGATGCCGTGCTTGCCCTTCTGTCCCAGGTTCTTGGGCTTACCTTCCAAAGCGGCTACCAGATACACAAGCATCTCGGACTGGTAGGTATTGAGGTTGTCCACTATGAAGTGCCATCGCTTCGCGTTCGGATGGGTGCAGATCGCCAGTACCACCGACAGGGCAAAGTCATCTTCCTGACGAGTCGGAGCAGCGAATGGGGCAATCACCTTCCCGCTGGCCACGTCACGGTGCACAATCAACAACAGCGTGCCATGGCGGATGTACTCGAACTCTCTCTTGGCAGGCTTTCCCGGACGCATCGGCTTGTCCGAATGAATCCGTTCGAGAGCCTGCAGACCAGTCATTTCATCACTGCTGAAAACGACTTCGCCCGCTTCGGACAGAGCCGGGGCCTGTTGGTACAGCTGACACAGATGCCTGGCTTTCTCCTCAAAGTCGAGGTCACTCTTTGGTGTCAGCCAGCAACGGATGCGGTGGGGTTGCAGATCCCCCTTTTGAGAACGCGGGCGGCGTGACGGGGCGAAATCGTAGGCAGGATACCACGCGCAATTATCTCAGCCGCCAGTTCGCTCGCCGACCAGTGAGTGATGGGTCTATTGGACTGCTCAGGCAGTTCGCACGCCAGGGCGACAATCCGGCAGACTTGCTCGGGGCTAATGGCTGATGGCTTGCCAGGCCGTGGAATATCGGCCAGACGTTCCTCGACGCTTAGTTCCGCAAGGGGAATCGCAGCAAAGCTCAGCCAGCGGTTGCGCCAGACGCGCACAGAGTTGGCCGACATCCCAAGTAGTCAGCCGATTTGACAGTTACCCAGGCTGTCGGCGGCAGCCAGGATCAGCCGGGCGCGCAGGGCGAGTTGCTGCGGGGTTTTGTGTCGATTGACCAACTCATGCAGTTGCTGGTGTTATCCGGGACTGAGGACAACGCTGGGCGGCTTCGGACCACGAGAAGGCATAGTGTCTTGAGAGGATAAAGGTCATTGGTCGGACGAGAATTTACTCAGGCTTCACGTCGGTACACATGCTCGGGGTCGTGCCAGTCCATCTCACAGAAACGGCACTGTCGGGCCGGCGGGGTGCGCAACGCTTCACCACAATAAGGACAGGGAGCAGTCGGTTGTGTTGCCGGGTCGTGAGGACCATCCGGATGTAACACCCAGATGTTTGCCCACGGCAAGTTGCAACCGGTGGCATCAATCAGCCGTTTGGTGGCCTCAGTAGGGCGTCCATGCTGGATCAAGGTCCTCAGCCGCGTCTCATCTTGGGGTGTGAGGTCTCGGAAAGCCGGAATGCGGACTTTGCACATCGGGCAGAGCAACCCCTTACCCGGAAACTCGTTGCCCCGAACCCTCAATAGTTCTTCTTGGGAGTAGCTTTGGTCTTCCATCGTGGAAGGCAAGATTGACTGCAGAATCTATACTCCCAAGTTATTTCCGCCTATCTGCACTAGAGCCAGGGATGCATACTCTGCCTCGCTTGATCCGACTCGCCAAAATTGCCGGAAACGGCCGGCTCTCTATCTAAAGAGAATGATTCTCAGTCCTTTGCTTCCGGTATGATGGGAACTGCTTAATCCGCGACGGCCGCTATTGCTCCCGATATTGCTCAGTTTTCTGGCGTTTGCCGCTACCGTTGCCGGTGGCTTGCTCGTGCTGCGCTTTCAGAAATTGCCGGGAGAGCTTTTCGCTTTCAGTGCGGGCACGCTGCTGGCGATTGCCGGTCTTGACTTATTGCCTCAGAGCTTTGAGCGGGGGGGAGTCCTGGCACTGGCGGCTGCGGTGCTCGGTTATGGGGCGCTCTACTGGTGGCATGGGCTGGCTCATCGCTCAAGCGAGCCTGGGTATGGAGGGGTCAATCCGGGCTTGATCGGAGCCGTGGTGCTGGTGGTGCACAAGTTCCTCGACGGCCTTGCCCTCGGGCTGGGGCTAAGCGGTAGTGCGGTTATCGGTATCGGGGTCACCCTTGCTATCGTGTTGCACAGTTTTTGCGACGGTATCAACACGGTCACCCTGGTGATGCGCGCCCAGGCTGACCGTCGCCTCGCTATTCTTTTTCTGGCGGCGACGGCACTTGCTCCACTCATCGCTGCTCTGGGCATTGCCAGACTGGCGCTCTCGCCCCTGGCCCTTGCCTGGTTGCTTGCCTTTCTCGCTGGTACTTTTCTGTTTGTCGCCTTGCACGACCTGCTACCCGCCGCCCACCACGCCTGTCGCCACCGCTCACCATCACTTCGCTTGAGTGCCAGTCTGGGGGCCGGGATTCTCCTCACCTGGGTATTTATCGGCGTGTTGAGTGTCTGATCCGCTAGATTCAGGCTTCTGAGCCGCATGTTCTCCTGAGGCCTTTTCTCGATGCTCCTGAAACTGCTTGCCTGGTTGCTTCTATTTACCGGGGCTTTCTTGCCGGTGCTCACCACCACGGGGTTGGCGACCTGCCTGTACCGATTTGAATCGATGGCCCAGTTTCCTTCACCTCCCCTGCGGGAAATTTCGGGACTGGTACGCGGTTCCGGCCCATTCTGGTGGACCCACAACGATTCGGGTGGCAGTGCAGCTCTCTACGCCATCGATGA
>JACMIX010000520.1 GCA_014380935.1 Gloeobacterales cyanobacterium ES-bin-141
AAGACCCCGCTTGCCATCCCCCGCTCGAGGACGTTCGCAATCTTCTCGTAGATGGCCAGGATACCGATGCGCTTGTAGTACCTGCCCTTGTTTTGAATCCCCTCGTAGAAGAGGATCGTGGGCAGGTTGGTGTTGCGCACCATGTCTGTGAGGAACCAGCGTGCAATCGCTTCGAGAGCCCGCTCGGGCGGCAGTTCATCCAGGTTCATCTGCTGAAGCGAACGGAAGCGGTCGCTAAAAGCCCGCTCGAGCATCACCTCGTACAATCCCTCTTTGCTGCCGAAATAGTAGTAGATCATCGCCTTGGTAACGCTTGTGCGTGCCGCGATGTCCTCAGTGCGGGTGGCGGCCAGGCCATGCCGTGCAAATTCGTCCTCGGCTGCGTCGAGGATCTTTGCCCGCGTCACCTCCGCATCCCGGGTCGGCTGAGCTGTCACCGAACGCTTGCCTGTTGCCATCTATGCTACCTTAACCTACTGAATTGATAGTTAGTTTATCCCCTAAAACGCTCACCAGGCAAGAGCTTGACTTACAGCAAGCAATCGCAATAAACTTACTAACAGATAAGTTAGTTAAGACCTGGGGAGATTTGGCCATGTCAGTCGCAGACACACCCGTCAAGGAAGCACTGCCCACTCAAGGTTCTACCGGGCGGCGTATAAACCCTCTACTGTTGGTCCTGGCGGGGACGGGGATCCTCGCCGCCGCGGTATTCGGGTACCAGTGGTGGCAGCATGCCTCAATCCACGAGGAGACCGACAACGCCGTGCTCACGGGTCACCTCCACCAAATCAGCAGCCGCATCAACGGCACAGTCCGGGCAGTCTTGATCCAGGACAACCAGACGGTGAATGCAGGCGACACCCTGGTCAAACTGGATACGCGCGACTTTGAGCTCAGGCTCCGGCAGGCCCGGACAGCACTTGAGACGGCCCGCCGCGAGGCCAGTACGGCCGCTGCCAATATTGCGCTCGCGGCAGGCCGGGCCGGGGCACAAAAGACCGGCGCACAGGGTGGCCTGAGCGCAGCCCAGGCGGGTATTGCTACCGCACAAGCGGCGGTCGAGGAGGCGCGCGCGGGTATCCCTACCGCCCAGGCCCGGCTTGCCCAGGCCCGGGCCAACTTGATCAGAGCCGAGCTCGATTACCGGCGCTACCAGGCGCTCGAAGTGCAGGGTGCCCTGGCCCGCCAGCAACTCGACAGTGCAAAGGCCACCTACGATGTTGCCCTCGCAGACCGGCAGGCGGCT
Organism: Gloeobacterales cyanobacterium ES-bin-141; assembly: GCA_014380935.1. GTDB lineage: Bacteria > Cyanobacteriota > Cyanobacteriia > Gloeobacterales > Gloeobacteraceae > JACMIX01. The sequence goes on from JACMIX010000520.1 coordinate 1,250, forward strand.
GAGGCAGGTGTTCGCCAGGCCCAGTCAAGGCTTGCCCAGGCACTCGAAAGGGTCACCAGCGCGAGAGCCGGGCTCGTTCAATCTCAGGGCTCCCTGCAAGAAGCCGAGGCGGCGGGCCTGCAAACAGAAGTCAACCGCAACCAGTACCTGACGGCACAGGCACAGATTGCCCAGGCGGAAGTAGCCCTGAGCGACGCCCAGTTGCAGCTGTCCTACACCAACGTCACCGCCCCTACCTCGGGACGGATTGGTCGCCGGACGGTAGAGGCAGGCCAGCGGGTGCAGCCGGGCCAGCCGTTGCTCGCGGTCGTAGAGGACCGCCCGTGGGTCGTGGCCAATTTCAAGGAGACGCAACTCGAGCGCATGCGTCCCGGCCAGCCTGTAGAGATCGAGATGGATACCTTCCGCAGCCACACCTTCACGGGACGCGTCGACAGCATCGCGCCCGGCTCCGGAGCCCAGTTCGCTCTTCTACCGCCCGACAACGCGACCGGGAACTTTACCAAGATCGTGCAGCGGGTACCCGTCAAGATCGTTTTTGACCCCGAGAGTTTGAAGGGATACGAGGACATGCTGGTGCCGGGTATGTCCACGGTGGTGAGTGTCAATGTCGGAAACGGACCGGAGAAATAGGCCGCCGCACACTTGCCCTGGGGAACTCAAATGACGACTGCAATTCAGACAACCAGACCGCCCCAGCCCCCCGCAATTCAGGTTCCGCTCAAGTCCTGGATCGCCGTTTTCGGCGCGGTGCTCGGCGCATTCATGGCTATTCTCGATATTCAAATCACCAACTCCTCGCTCAAGGACATTCAGGGGGCATTGAGCGCCACCCTGGAGGAGGGCTCCTGGATCTCGACCTCCTACCTGGTAGCTGAGATCGTGGTGATTCCCATGACCGGGTACCTGGCGCGGGTCTTCTCCATACGCCGGTACCTGCTTGTCAATGCGGCGCTGTTTCTGGTGTTCTCGGTTTTGTGCGCCTGGGCCTGGGACCTCAATTCGATGATCGTTTTCCGGGCCTTGCAGGGGCTGGCCGGGGGAGTCCTGATCCCGATGGCATTTACGATTATTCTGACGACGCTGCCACCTGCGAAGCAGCCGGTTGGCCTGGCGCTTTTTGCCGTCACGGCCACCTTTGCGCCCTCAATCGGTCCAACCATCGGCGGGTGGCTGACTGAGAACTTCGGCTGGGAGTACATTTTCTACCTCAACATCGTGCCGGGGCTTGCCCTGCTGGGAGCAGTCTGGTATGCCATCGACCCGAAGCCGCTCCAGTTGCAGTTGCTCAAAAACGGGGACTGGTGGGGCATCCTCACGATGGCTGTCGGGCTCGGGTCGCTCACGGTCTTTCTGGAGGAGGGCAACCGCAAGGACTGGTTCGGCTCAGAACTCATCGTGCAACTGGCGGTGGTCGCGGCTGTTTCGCTCGGGCTATTTTTCTGGATTGAGCTGACGCGCAGGGAGCCCTTTATCAACCTGCGCCTGCTGCTGCGGCGCAATTTTGGCCTCGCAAGCATCGTCAACGTGGCCCTCGGTCTTGGTCTGTACGGTTCGGTGTATATTTTGCCCCTCTACCTGGCGCAGATTCAGGGCTATAACGCTCTCCAGATCGGTCAGGTAATCATGTGGATGGGGCTACCGCAGTTGCTCATCGTGCCGTTCGTACCGAGGTTGATGCAGCGTCTCGATGCCCGCTGGTTGGTGGGGATGGGGATCTTACTGTTTGCCGTCAGTTGCTTTATGAATTCGACCATGACCCATGAGACCGGAGCAGACCAGCTAATCTGGTCGCAGATTGTGCGTGCCCTGGGGCAACCGCTGATCATGGTGCCGCTTTCTTCGATTGCGACGGCCAACATCGAGAAAGAGCAGGCGGGCTCGGCCTCGGCACTCTTCAACATGATGCGCAACCTGGGCGGCTCGATTGGCATCGCGGCCCTCGCAACCCTGCTCACCTGGCGCGAGCACCTGCACTCCAACCGTCTGGGTGAGACGGTTTCGATGTACAGCCTCGAGACGCAACAGCGTCTCGCGCAGATGACCCAATACTTCATCACTCGGGGAGCGGACCCCGCCTCGGCTGAGAATCAGGCCCTCGCTGCCGTGGCCAATCTGGTCCGGCGCGAAGCCTACGTGATGGCCTACAACGATTGCTTTTACTTCATTGGTTTTTCGTTGCTGCTGAGCGGCGTTGCGGTTTTCTTCTTCCGAAAAGCGCGAGCTGACGCTGGCGGGGCTGGTTCCCACTCGTAATTGCACTGACTGATAGCAAGCCGCTGACTTGCGGGCACACTGGGACCGAAATCAATTGCGCGGCTGGGGCTTGTATCCCTTACCGCTAATGCCACCGGCGATGACCGCGAGCGATGATTCGCGGCGGGCATGGACAACCACCTGACCTACCCCCCAACTTGAGCGACTGCAAACCGACCCGGCTGTCTGGGCGAACGGGCTGTCGGCATTTCTCTCTACCCTTCCGGGAGACACGGAGGCGGTAACACTGGCGGTAACAAGCATTGGAAAGCAAGGCGACAGCGCAACGGGGATTTCCCCACCTGCCCCGGATCCTGGGGCGGGCCGAGACCTGGGGCTTTGGTATGAGCGGTCTGCTCCTGTGGCTCGGCGTCGGGCCAGGCATGCACGCTGCCCTCGGTCCACAGGCGATCTGGATATGGATACCCGCAGCGATCGTCGGGATGCTCATCAACTTCCAGGCCAAGCACCTGGGCGCGGCCTGGCCCGAAGTCTCGGGCGGCACCGCTAACTACGCCGCCCGCCTGCTGCGCGGGCAGCCCTGGCTCGGACGCTGCGCGGCCCTCGGCTACTTCCTGGGGTGGTCGTCGGTCCCCGCGCTCAACGCGATTGTGCTCGCGGATCTGGTGAGGGCCAACCTCGAACCCCAGGGCCTCGCCGTCCCCGAGGGGCTGTTGCGGGTGAGCTTCGCGGTGCTGCCTTTCGTGCTTGCTTTCGGCGGCACCCGAGCCCTGGGCATATTGCACCTGTTTTTCGTGTTGCCCGCGGTGGGGCTGCTGCTCGCCTTCTGCCTGTACGGCCTGGGCTGGCTCGCCCTCGCCCCCGCAAGCCCCGGGCTCGCCCCCCCCACGTGGTCGGCGTTCTCCTTCCCCGAGTGGGCCAAGTGGTATTTCATCGCCGTCTACGCCGTCTACGACTGTGAAACGGCGACCTCGTTCGTTGCTGAGAGCAAAGATCCCAAAAGCACCCTGCGCAGCCTCAACCTGGCCGCCTGGCTGATCCCACCGATATACATCGGGGGATCCTGGGTGTTGATGCGCCTTGCCACCACCCCGGGATTGGGCGACAGTACCTTCCTCAACCTGGCGCAGGCAGCAGGGACGTTCTGGGGGGGGCCAGCCGCCTGGCTGGTGACGCTGCTGATTACCTGTAGTTGTCTGCTCAGTTCGGCCACCGCCGTCTCCAACTGCCCGCGTATTCTTCGCC
>JACMIX010000521.1 GCA_014380935.1 Gloeobacterales cyanobacterium ES-bin-141
CCTCTACATCGCCGATACCGGCAATGGTCGCGTCCGTCGCGTATCACCGGACGGACGCATCGAGACAATCCCTTTGAGTAATCCGTAAGGGTCAGCGTTACTCGGCAGCCGTGGCTACGGTGCGCTCTGGCCGGTTACGCCTACGAATCAACGAGTTGAAGACCATTCGCCCAATCGCTTTGATCAGACTGCCTTCAAGCTCCTCAAACAGGTGCATATTCAACTTAAAGGCGTCATTTGCCTCGGTAACGATCCGTGCGGCCATTTGCTCGTCCACGGGCAGTTCGTCGAGAGCCTGGCGATAATCGTGCTTGAAAGCACGGGCGTCCGGGATTAACTCGAACTCGTAAAAAGCAGTTCCGATGCCCTGGGTGAGACCCATGGATCGCTCGGCAATATTCTTGAGAATCTGCCCGCCTGAGAGGTCACCGAGGTAACGTGTGTAGGAGTGCGCGACGAGCAAAGCAGGCTCGCTAGCAGAGACAGTCTCGATCTGCTCGATATAGCGCCGGGCGGCTACGGTCGGCTGAATCTGCTCATGCCAGGTGGGACCGTAGTAATAGTGCAGATCACGCTCGAGGCTGGTCTCACGGTAGAGTTGCGGAAAGTACAGCCCCGAGAGCACTACATGGTGGCGATGGCGCTCTAGCTCCCTCTCCAGGGCTGTGTAAATAAAGTAAAAATTGGCCAGCAACTGACGGTACGAAGTACGCTCGACGGTTCCTTTCAAAAAACATTTCACAAAACCGACGTTTTCCGCCATGGTGTGGGCTTGACGGGTTCCCTCACGCAGCATGAGCGATAATTGGCCCATTATTGGTATCTCCTTAAATACTCAATCTCAAGCTTTGACTAAACACCTTATCTCAGTGCGAGGATAGGACACTTTTGGTCGAGTTGTTGTTAATTATTCTAAATACGCTCAATTTTTCGTGGACGGGTCTGACAAATTGTCAAGGGTACAGGGGACGTTTATGTGCGGCAAGACGGCACCATAAGTTGCGTTCTTACCTCTGAGAGCGGACGCTCATTTCTAGGATGCTGGAGTTGTAGAGCGAACAACACCCGTTCAAGCTCTCTTAACAAGCGGCCGAGCCCCCCTCAAGCCGCTTTTTTTATGGCTATTCATAAATGCGACTGCCTACTAGGTAGGCTCTGGACAGCAAGCATTGGTCCGTGCTCGCTATAATCGCTCCGGCCGGGTCACTATCGGCGTCGCCCCGCCAGGAAATCCCATGCCCAATGTGCTGCCCCGCTTTACCCACCTTGCCGTCGTCAATGTCCTCTCCAACTTGATGGTTCCCCTGGCCGGTCTGGTAGACGTCGCTTTTCTCGGGCACCTCTCGGATGTGAAGCACCTGGCAGGTGTAGCGCTGGCTACTGTACTGTTCAACTACCTCTACTGGACCTTCGGCTTTTTGCGCATGAGCACGACTGGCCTGGTCGCCCAGGCGAGCGGACGCGGCGATGAGGAAGAAGCATTGCTGATAGGTTTGCGCCACTGGTTGCTGGCCCTCGCGGTTGGAGTCGCGATCGTTATCCTGCAGTGGCCCCTCAAGGAGGGAGGCTTCACCCTGCTGAACGCGTCACCGGAAGTCAAGGAAGCGGGACGGCACTTCTATGACGCCCTCATCTGGGGAGCACCTGCCACCCTGCTCAACTTTGTCCTGGTGGGCTGGTTTCTGGGCCGCGCTCAGAGCAGGCAGGTCCTCGCCCTCACCGCAACCAGCAGCTTCGTGCTGGTTGGGCTGGACTACCTGTTCATTATCCAGTGGGGCTGGGGGAGCGTCGGTGCAGGAGCTGCTACCGCCTTGAGCCAGTACACGGCCCTGGTAGTGGGCATGATTTTCGTCGCTACCGACTTGCCCCGCATCACCCGCCTGCTACCCCGCCTGCTGGATGCTTCCTGGCAAGCTGTCTTCCGGCTCAACCTCGATATCACCATCCGCACCCTCGCCCACATCACCGTCTTCAGCATCTTCATCAATCTGGGTGCCAGCCTGGGAACTACGGTGCTCGCCGCCAACGCCGTGATGATGCAGGTGGTCATCCTTGGGGCTTACTTTATCGATGGTCTCGCCTTTGCTACCGAGAGCCTCGTCGGCTTCGGTAAGGGCCAGGGCAACCCCGACGTCCTGGTCCAGGTGCTACGTGTCTCCGGTCTTGGCAGCCTGGTGCTGGGTCTCGCCTTTGCACTGATATTCATCTCCTCGCCCGGACCACTCTTCGGCCTGATCACAAATCAGCCGCCAGTTCTCGCCCTGCTGCCGGACCTGGTTGTCTGGCTGTTGCCGGTGCTCGGCTTCGGCTCACTCGCCTTCATGCTCGACGGCTACTTCCTGGGGCTTACAGAAGGTGCCGTGCTGCGCAACGCGACTATTTTTGCCTCTCTAGTAGGCTTTGCTCCCCTGGCACTTTTCGCCTGGCAGCAGCACTCGAACCCGCTACTATGGCTCGCGATGTCTGGCTACATGGTTGCGCGGATGCTCGCCCTCGGCATCCGGGTGCCCGCCACTCTTCAGTAGCGTACTTGCATAGTGCGCCCTATTTCTTGAGGGCTGACGGACCCGCTTTCGGGTCGGAGAGCACACTGGTTTTACGCTCGGCACGCTCGTCCAGGAAGTGGCGTACAACTCCAAACCCGATGATAGCTACCACCAGAATAACCAGTCCCCAGATGCCGATCTCCTCGATAAAGCCCGCAACAGCGTTACCGAAAACGAACGCGGCCGTGCCGATCGCGGTCGCCCAGCAAATCGCCCCAAGCGAATTGAACAGTACAAACTTCGTGTAAGGCATCTGGGTGATGCCTGCGAGCGGCCCTGCCAGGATGCGCAGGAGCACGATAAAGCGCCCAATAAATACCGCCCAGGAGCTGTTTTTGAGAAACGCGATCTCCGCCCGGTCAAACTTCTCCTGGTTGAGACCGAGTTTGCTACCGTACTTGAGCACCAGGCCACGCCCGTAACGCCGGCCAATGAAATAGCCCATGTTGTCGCCCAGGATTGCTCCGCTCACAGCCGCAAGCAAAACGAGCGGAAAAGAAAGAACAGGGTTATCCCCAGCTGCAAGGGCACTGGCCAGGATAAGCGTGGTTTCACCGGGTAGCGGTAGCCCCGAATTTTCGAGAAAGATAATTCCGGCAATGATGAAGTAGCTGAGCGGGCCGTAGCTTTCGAGGAAATGCTGAATGGAGGCGAGAAATGGTTCGAGCATCTTATTCGGCGTGTGCGATGGGATGTCAGGGTCAGCTTCTGGACAGGCCCGCTGGAATGGGCCACTTTTCCCATATTACTGTAGGGTGCCGGTGTGAAGAATAGTCACTTAAGCCTGCATTTTAGTGGATGTTGGCATCCGGCGGATACCATAATTCACGCATGGAACAGTCTGACTGGCTATTGCGCTAGTTGTTTGGCGCGACCCTATACTGAAGAGTGGGTTACAGATGAAGGATATGAAGTCGCCAAAAAAGGGTTATCGCATCGGAGAACTTGCTTATCTTGCAAGTGTGAACCCCCGGACTATTGACTTTTACACCAGAGCGGGGCTGATCGACCCGCTCAAGCGCGAAGATACCAACCAGCACCGCTACTATCCTGAGTCTGCTCTGGACCGCCTGCTGCTTATCAAGCAGTTGCGCGCTCACCATCTCAGCCTTGCAGAAATTCGCACTCACCTCGAAAACATCAGCAGTCCGGACCAGCGTCAGGTCATCGAGACCTTGCAGTCGGTATGTCAACAAATGGACCGATTGCAGCGCCAGCTGATGGGTGTTGCACCCGCTGTGGCTCTTGCCGACCGGACAGTTATTGTCGGCATGACCGCTGAGGCGATGCAAAAAGTTGCTACCTTGACGGCTGCTTTATCGTCGCTTCTAGCCAGTCTCTAGACGTCTTGACTTCCAAAAATTCAGGGCGTGCTTATACAACTGTCATAATCAAGCATTTCAGGTACTCCGTCTCGGGGACGTGCAATAAGACAGGGTGGTCGGGGGCTTGACCGCGTTGTTCAATCAGCCGTGCAACCCTGTTGATGTCCTGTGCCGCATCCTGCACGATACCCCGGAAGTCCTCCATACCGAGGTGCGACGAGCAAGAGGAGGTTACCAGGATGCCACCCGGAGGCAGCAGTTTCATCGCACGCAGATTGATTTCTTTGTAGCCCCGCAGTGCACCTTCAAGGGAGCGGCGGCTCTTGGCAAAGGCGGGCGGGTCGAGGATGACCATATCAAAGCGGCGACCATCGCGGTCAAACTCACGCAAGACATCGAAGGCATTACCGGTCAGAGTTGTATAGTTGCTCAGGTGGTTGAGCAGGCCGTTTTGCTCACCAATCGTACTTGCTTCCTGGGAGACTTCGACATTGAGAACCGATGTGGCCCCCGCAAGAGCACAGTGAACACCGAATGCCCCCGTGTAGGAGAATGCATTGAGGACCGTCCTTCCGGCAGCATAGCGGGCCACCTGCTGGCGGTTGAGGCTCTGATCGAGGAACAGACCGGTTTTTTGACCTCGTTGCAGGTCTACCCACAAATGGGCCGCTCCCTCCTCGATGTCAAGCAACGGCGGTGGCATTTTGCCCCACAAACACTCGGTCTTCTCAGAGAGCCCTTCTAGTGACCGGACTGGTGCATCTGAACGTTCGTAGATGCCCGCTGGCTCACCGATAGCTGCCAGACATTCGACGATCACCTCGCGCCAGGGCTCAAGTCCCAGAGCTAGCAATTGGATGACCAAAAAGTCCTTGTAGCGGTCTACTGTCAAACCCGGTAGACCGTCCGCTTCGCCATGCACCCAGCGGAAAGTCGTGGCCTTATCTCCGAGAATCAGCCGCCGGTAGGCCAGCGCGTCACTAAAGCGCTTCATCCACCAGTCTTTGTCAATCACCACCTCGGAGTGGCGTGACAAGTAACGTACTGCAATCTGAGAGTGTCGGTTGAGAAACCCGCGTCCGTAAAATCTTCCCTGCGCATCCAACACATCCACCATCCCACCATCAGCGAGCTGTTCGGCGGTCGGAAAGTGGGCAACCTCGCTGGCAAAAACCCAGGGGTGATTACGCCGACTCCGCCGTTGAGGCTTAAGTTGGACGGTTGGAAGCTGACTCACTCCGTTTCTCGCACTGAGATGCGATGTAAAGGGAGACAAAGCACGCAAGCAAAGGTCAGAAAATAGGCGCAAGCGGCCGTCACTCTTACACTACGTACCAGGATTTCCCAATCAGGCAGATCGAACTTCTGAACACCCATAGCCAGACAATGCACCATCCAATAGGCAAAAATCATCATCATCAGCATTCTGTCCATGTCTTCGATATCGTCTGCTCCCGTCTGCTGCGAACTGAACAACAGCAGTAAACCAGCGACGCAAGCAGCGAAGGAAGAAAGCATCAGATAATCTTGCCAGCCCAACATTTCCATGTCGTATCCTAAGCTCTTCAAATGAAGCTCAGTCTAACGGATGCATATCCGGAAAGGCCCAAAAAATCACGAATTGCAATACTCCAGAAGGTACACGCCCTTCTACGCCCGACCGTGATATTTGAAGGACTCTACCGGGCCACAAGAGACTTGTGAAAACTTCAGGCCAGTGGGCTACCCGTCAGGTCTTCTGTACTTGACCGCGACTTCATCCTGAGCGGGCAGAAAATTAAAAGGCCCCCACCAAAAGGTGAGAGCCATGAATTGCCACTGGAGGCTTGAGGTTATGCTCCGGGTGTTCCGCGGGCAATACCCTTCTCGAATCCGGCATTTGCCGCCCGGGCACGACCGGCGTGCCACAGGTGTCCGATGAGCAGGAAGAAGCCCAGGATAAGGTGGCTTCCTGACAACCAGATGCGCGGTGAGGTGTAGTTAATCGTGTTGATTTCAGTTGCAACACCACCGACCGAGTTGAGCGAACCAATCGCCGCGTGGGTCATGTACTCGGCCGCACGGCGAACCTGCCAGGGCTTGATCTCGGTCTGGATCTTTTCGATGCTGTAGCCAGCAGATCCGCTCTCAGGGTAGCGGAGCTTGCCGTCCGCACCTGTGGTGACGCCGTCCTTGAGCTGTTCGTCAAGGGGAGTCTTGATAGACCAGAAGCGCATGGTCTCGCCACCGTAGATGATTTGACCGGAGGGCGAACGCATCAGGTACTTGCCCAGACCCGTGGGACCCTGAGCACTGGCGATATCCGTGCCGAGCTTGAGGTCGCGAGCCATGAAGACGAAGTTTTGAGCGTGAGACGCTTCCATTTCCGTCGGGCCGTAGAACTCGGAAGGATACACCGTGTTGTTGAACCAGACGAACATCGAAGCGATGAAGCCCATCAAGGACAGTGCACCCAGTGAATAGGAGAGGTATGCCTCACCCGACCAGACGAGCGCACGCTGTGCCCAGCCGAACGGCTTGGTAACAATGTGCCAGATGCCACCGACCAGACAGACAAGACCGACCCAAATATGGCCGCCGATCACGTCTTCGAGGTTGTCTACAGAGACGATCCAGCCGTCTCCGCCAAAGGGACTCTTCAGCACGTAGCCAAAGATGATCGCCGGGTCGAGCGTCGGGCTGTCGATTACCCGGACCTTGCCAGCGAATGTACCCGCTGGGTCAAAGTACCAGGGGTCATACACCCCACCGAACCACACAGCCTTGGCTACCAGTAAGAAGCAACCAATCCCGAGCAACACCAGGTGAATACCAAGGATGGTCGTCATCTTATTCTTGTCCTTCCAGTCGTAGCCAAAGAAGCCCGACAGGACATCAGGTCCCCAGAGCGAGTGGTAAATGCCACCCAGACCCAGGACCAGCGACGAGATCAAATGCAGTACACCAACCACGAAGTAAGGCCAGGTATCGGTCACCTGACCGCCAATCATCGGGTTCTCGGCAGTACCACCCCAGCCCAGGGTTGCCAGGTGCGGTAAGAGAATGAGACCCTGCTCATACATGGGCTTGGCTGCTTCGTAGTGGGAGACCTCGAACAGCGTCATTGCTCCCGTCCACAGGACGATCAGACCAGCATGGGCGACATGGGCTCCAAGAAGCTTGCCTGAGAGGTTGATTAGACGGGCATTGCCCGCCCACCAGGCATAGTCTTCCTGTCTGACGCGCAGATTTTGCGCGTCATAG
>JACMIX010000522.1 GCA_014380935.1 Gloeobacterales cyanobacterium ES-bin-141
GTGTCAACGAATGTCTCGCCGGTATCCACGTTGACGCGGTAGTTTTCACCAAAACGGCTAACCAGCCGCAGGCGGTCCGCTACCGGATTGAAATCGACGCCCGAGGAGCTGCCTCCCGGAAAAGCAGTGGCGAGCGTGCTGACCAGCGTCGCGGCACCCGTAGTCGGGTCAATGGTGTAAACGCTGTCTTCGAGCGTGATCCCGTATAGAAGACCGTTTTCTGGACGAAAATCAATGCCGATTAAAGCCTCGGGTGTCCCGGCAGAGGTGGGCAGCAGTCCGGTCACCGTGAGAGATGTAGTCGTCGCGGTGTCGGCGGCGTTGAAGAAGACCAGTGTTTCTGATCCCTGAAGACCGATAAGGCTGGCCTCGCTGAGTTCGAGCACGTTGGTCGTGAAGTCGGAAACGGCAGTCGTCGCCTGTGCACCCGCGAAGGGCTCGGTCAGGACTCTCGCGGCCGCAGAAGACCTGCTGCTGTCGAGCAGATCGAACATGGCTACAGTCCGGGCAAGCGATGTCGCTCCCGTCAGGTTAGCTTCTGGTGTATCGAATGAGGTAAACGCCTGGGCTTGGGGGGCTATCAACGCGACGGAGGTCGCAACGGCTAAGATAGTCAGTACTTTTGTCAGTCTACATTGTTTCATATGCACTCCTCTGTAACCCCTGATAAATGAAGCTCGATTCATTGCTTGGGCGAATTGTAGGTGGATGTAGAACACGCGTCAAGGTATTGCTCTCCTGAGTACTTTACTGACTCGGTTCTCATGTAATTTTGCCCAACCGCCGGTTGACGTTAAGTTGGAGGTACAAGAACAAGGAGAGAGAGCATGGATTTTCAGGCAATAGACGTTGCGCCTGGCGAGTACCGGGGGGATGCCCTTCTGGTCGGTCTGTTCGAGGATGGCCCAGAATTCGCAAGTGTGCTCGCCGGATTGGAGCCTGCGGTTGCAACCACCGTGGGCGAAGTTCTGGGCGAGGAAGAGTTCAAAGCCAAGCTCCACAGCAAATTGACCATCCGAGTCGGCAACGCCACCTCGGTTCGCAAAGTCGTTGTTATCGGCCTGGGCTCACAAAATAAGTACTCACTTGAGATATTGCGCGAGTGTGCCGGTGAAGGAGCGCGGGCGCTTAAATCGGCGCGAGCAGTTCAAGCCGGAGTGTGGTTACCCGAGGTGAAGACAGAGCCGATGCTCAGTATTGAGGCGATTGTTGAAGGGTGCCGCCTGGCACTGCATCAGGATGAGCGCTTCCGTTCTCACTCAGACAATAACGGCGCAGGTTCAGGCGGACCGCAACTGACCACGGTCAGCATCATCACCCAGTTCCCGGACGCCCAAGCAGCAATCGGGCGGGCCGACATCATCGCTGAGGGAACTATCTTTGCCCGCGAACTGGTCTCAGCTCCCGCCAACTACGTTACTCCCCCCTACCTTGCCGAGCAGGCAATCGCCATTGCCCAGGCGGTTGACCTCAGTTGTGAGATTCTCGAAAAAGAGGACTGCGAGCGGCTGGGCATGGGCGCGTACTTGGGAGTTGCCCAGGCAAGCGACCTGCCACCGAAGTTTATCCATCTGACCTACAAACCTGCCGATGGTAAGCCCCGTAAGCGCCTCGCCATTATCGGCAAGGGCCTGACCTTTGACTCGGGTGGTCTCTCAATCAAACCGGCCAAGGGTATGGAACTGATGAAGATGGACATGGGCGGCGCGGCTGCTACCCTGGGCGCGGCCAAAGTTATCGGCCAGCTCAAACCGGATATCGAAGTCCATTTCATCGTCGCTGCCACCGAGAATATGATCTCAGGCCGGGCGATGCACCCGGGCGACATTCTCAAAGCCTCAAACGGCAAGACTATCGAAGTGGACAATACAGATGCCGAGGGTCGCCTGACCCTGGCCGATGCCCTCGTCTATGCCGAGAAACTAAATGTAGATGCGATCATCGACCTCGCCACTCTGACGGGTGCGTGTATCGTCGCCCTGGGGAACGATATCGCAGGTATATTCAGTCCCAACCATGAGCTGAGTCAACAAATCCAGACCGCCGGTGAGCTCGCGGGCGAAAAGTACTGGCAGTTACCCATGGAGGAGGGTTATTTCGAAGGGATGAAGTCGATGGTCGCCGATATGCGCAACACCGGTTCTCGAGAAGGGGGTGCGATCACTGCCGCCCTGTTTTTGAAACAGTTTGTCGAGAAGACCCCATGGGCACACCTCGACGTTGCCGGCCCAGTCTGGTCTGAAAAACAGAAGGGCTACCTCAATAAAGGAGGTACTGGCTTCGGGGTTAGAACCCTGATCCGATTCATACTAGCTTGAATAAAAAGAGCCCAGTCCCCCCTGAAATATCAGGCACACGTCCCGACTGAGCTCTGTCGTGTTTCCCTCTGTTGCAGAGGATACACGGCGGAGCTCATGATGTGCGATCCCCTGTTATACTTCTTAACATTTGTAGGTGGACCAGCATAACTTTAAATATATTGCGTTCGCGGTGCTCTACTTATCACTCCGAATGTAATTTAGGCTGCATTGCGCGCTTAAGCGTGCTGCAGAACGCACCGATAGCTTCGAGGCGTTGTTCTGTGGGTGTTTCAGCCAGTCGCTGAACAAAGGCACTGCCGACGATTACCCCGTCTGCTCCCCAATTGGCAACCTGGGCTGCCTGCTCAGGGGTGGAAATGCCGAAGCCGACCGCAACAGGCCGGGTAGTCAGGCTACGCAGGGCTCCGAGTACGGTAAGAACCGAGTCCGAGACCTGATCGCGCATGCCAGTAACACCCGTTGTACTGACCAGGTAGATGAACCCCCGCGCCACTGTAACAATGCGACGCAACCGCTCCGGGGGACTTGTCGGAGCTACCAGCCAGATGATGTCGAGATCTCGCGCCCGCGCCGCAGCCAGGATAGCCTCTCCTTCTTCCACAGGTAGATCCGGTATGACCAGGCCGCTTGCTCCACTTGCCCGGGCACGGTCGAGGAAGTTCTCAACGCCAAGAGCGAGGACCGGATTGTAGTACGTGAACAGTACCAGCGGTGCACGCAAGTTTGGAGTAACCCGTGCCACTAGTTCGAGGACCGCATGCAGGTTGGTCCCCCGTGCCAGAGAGCGGCTCGCCGCCGCCTGGATTACCGGCCCGTCGGCCAGGGGATCAGAGTAAGGAATCCCGAGTTCCAGCAGATCGGCACCATTGCGGTCGAGTGTCAGCAACGCCTGGGCAGTTGTCTCAAGGTCCGGATCACCGGCAGTCAAAAAAGGAATCAGGGCTACTTGTTTGTCTTTGCGCAGTTGAGCAAAGCACTGCTCGATACGACTGGACGATTGAATCATGGAGTTCATTGGGAGCACCAGCTAGCATCAACACAGAACTGCGCAGGCTGGTTGGTGTTAAGATTGGTTGACTAGATGATAGCCCAAGGCATCGTTTTTGTGCGGCCCTACGAGTCGTGTCCACCCACAAGCTGCAAGATTATGGACGAACAACGCGAATCCCCTGAGTCTCATGCGCTTGATTCTTTCGGGGAGCCTGCCTGGTTTACCACTAGTGAGCCGGAGATCGCCAAAGCCCGCGACTCACTACTGGGCGACTACAACATGTGGGTCAACTTGAGCGGTGGTAGCCGCAATACTGCTAAGCAATTATTTCTCAAAGATTATCCCCAAGGTCCCCTGGGTGGCCTTTCCGACGATAGCCTGAGGGCACACCTCGCAGACAGATTTCCCTGGTTGTGGGCATACATCGCTTTTCAATACCGCGCCGGTATCTTCAATACGCTTACTTTTATAGTCATGGCCGCTATTCTGGTATACATTGCGCTGGTGTATGTCCCCAGAGATCAGCGCAAGACCACTGGACTCGAGCCTGTCATTCAGATCCAGCGTGTTTGATGTGCGATCCCTGCGCGGTCTGGTCGTCTCATGTCAGGCACCAGCCGATTCACCCCTGCATGATCCGGTCATCATCGCAGCCCTCGCAGCCACGGCTTGTCAGAATGGTGCGGTCGGTGTACGCATAGATTCACCCGAGCACATTCGCGCCGTCAGGGCTCGTCTGGATAGTCCGATAATCGGACTGTGGAAGCAGAGTCACCCGCAAAGTGAAGTATACATTACACCCACCTTCGCAGATGCCCGAGCGGTAGCCGAGAGCGGAGCGGATCTGATCGCCGTGGACGCTACTGGGCGTCCCAGACCCGGCAGAGAGCATCTCGCCACATTGATTGAACGCATTCACAACGAGCTGGGCAAGCCGGTGCTGGCCGATGTGGCCACTCTAGAGGAGGCACAAGCCGCCGCACGATGCGGAGCCGACTGTGTAGCAACCACCCTGTGCGGATACACGGACCGGACGGCGGGAGAGCCTTTACCGGCTATCGAGCTGGTAGCGGCTCTGAGCGCAAACCTGGACGTGCCTGTCTGGTGTGAAGGCGGAGTAAGCGAGCCAGAACAGCTAGCGCTCGCCATGGTTCGCGGAGCCCGCGTGGTCGTAGTTGGCACGGCCCTGACTGGTATCGATCATCGCGTGCGGATGTTCGTGCGGGCACAGACCGAGTCTGGGCAGTGAGACGCATTTACCTGCTGCAAAACCTGGGGTTGTCGCTAAGATATTCTGGATAACCAGTACTCCTCCATATCCATGACACCTAGCCAGACAACGGCCCTCCCGGATGCCGACGCGGGTACCGCTCACCCCGCCCAGGTAGGACGGCAGATGATTGCCATTTTAGATTTCGGCTCGCAGTACTCCGAGCTGATTGCCAGGCGGGTTCGTGAAACCCAGGTGTACTCAGAAGTCCTCAGTTGGCGCACTTCTATCGAGCAACTCCGGCGACTCAATCCCAGGGGCATTATTCTCTCGGGCGGCCCTAACTCGGTGTACGAAGAATACGCGCCTCAGTGCGACCCGGAAATCTGGCAACTGGGTGTGCCGGTGCTCGGTGTTTGCTACGGTATGCAGCTAATGGTTCAGCAGCTGGGTGGTGTTGTCGAGCGATCCGAGCGGGCGGAGTACGGCAAGGCGTCTTTGAGCATTGATGACCCGACTGAACTGCTGACCAATGTCGAGGACGGGTCCATTATGTGGATGAGCCACTCCGACTCGGTTATCCGGATGCCGGAGGGCTTCGAGATACTGGCCCACACCCACAACACCCCGGCAGCAGCCATTGCAAGCCATGACCGCAAACTCTACGGCGTTCAGTTTCACCCGGAAGTGGTTCACTCGCGCGGCGGCATGGCCATGCTGCGCAACTTCGTCTACCACATCTGTGGGTGTGAGCCCGACTGGACGACTGAAGCATTCATCGAGGAGGCTATTCGAGAGGTCCGCGCACGGGTAGGCGAAAAGCGGGTCCTGCTCGCCCTCTCGGGGGGAGTCGATTCTTCCACGCTTGCTTTTTTGCTCCACAAAGCCATCGGCGACAATTTGACCTGCATGTTCATCGACCAGGGCTTCATGCGCAAAAATGAGCCCCAGCGCCTGGTCAAGCTCTTCAACGAGCAGTTCCACATCCCGGTCGAGTACGTGGACGCGTCCGAGCGGTTCATCTCCCGTCTCGATGGAGTAAGCGACCCAGAACTCAAGCGTAAAGCAGTCGGAGCCGAATTCATCCAGGTCTTCGAACAGGAGTCGCTGCGCCTCGGACCGTTCGACTACCTGGCGCAGGGGACGCTCTACCCGGACATCATCGAGTCCTCGGGAGAGAATATCGATCCAAAGACCGGCGAGCGCGTGGCAGTCAAGATCAAGTCTCACCACAATGTTGGTGGACTGCCCAAGAACCTGCGCTTCAAATTGGTCGAGCCCCTGCGCCGGTTGTTCAAAGACGAAGTGCGCAAGGTAGGCCGTTCGCTTGGCTTGCCCGAGGAGATTGTCCAGCGCCAGCCTTTTCCGGGACCGGGCCTCGCCATCCGGGTGCTTGGAGAAGTGACGCCCGAGAAACTGCACCTGGTGCGCGAGGCAGACTTCATCCTGCGCCAGGAAGTCAACCGGGCCGGGGTCTACAACGATTACTGGCAGTCGTTCGTGGTGCTTTTACCGGTCAAGACGGTTGGGGTGATGGGCGACCAGCGCACCTACGCCTACACAGTGGCACTGCGCTTCGTCACCTCGGAGGACGGCATGACCGCCGACTGGGCGAGAGTACCTTATGACTTGCTCGAAAAGATCTCGAACCGCATCGTCAACGAGGTACTGGGGATCAACCGGGTAGTCCTCGACATCACCTCCAAACCACCAGGAACGATTGAGTGGGAGTAACAAACTCCTTCCACCCCGAGCAGGTTTAACCAATTCCAAAGAGCAAGCGTGTCAGTCTGGTCCTCTTCACCAGCCCGTCGTAGAGGATGAGTGTCAGCACCAACGAGGCCGTGCTGATGATGAGGAATTTCTCTGACACGCCGGCACTCCACTGGATGACATAGAAGCCGATACCCACGACGACAGTTTGATGTAACAGATAGAACGGGTAGGAAGCCTTGCGGGTGTATTCAAGCAGCCTGTGGTTGAAGTTCAGGTACCTGCGGCCCAAGGCCAGTAGAGCAATGATCCACAACCAGCCGTTGAGCCCGCGCAGTAGTTGATAGGAGATATACGGCAATGTGTAGCTCCGGGTGGGGATCAAATCTGCTACATACAAACCTAATACCACCGCCATTGTGACGAATGCCAGCGACAGAGCCGGTACACGGTGTCGGTCGATTGCCAATCCAAGGCGCGGCTCGGAGCTGAGTAGATAACCGTAGACAAAGTAGCCGAGGTAGAGCAGGACATTGGCCCAGTCGTCGTAGAGATTCTGAAAACCAGGCCACCGTACCCGCAGGATCCCCTCGATGAGAGCGAGCGGCAGAGCGGGCAAGAACAAGATAGCTACTGGCCTAGTCATAAGATCAGCGAGCTTCGTGCGTAGATTCAGCCCCGGCTCGCTGCGCAGATACAACAACAGTGGCAGCGCCACCAGTGAAAGCATGAGAAGGTATGCAACGAACCAGAGGTGACCCCACTCAAAGTTTCCATAGGGACGAATGCCATTAAAAAAATGCGGATAAAAACTCAGATATGATCCTCCCCGCGAGTGGGGATCACTAGTCAGGTGCCAGTAAACCTGGGGAGGGATCAGCACCAGCGTACCGAAGACAAGGGGGATGCACAGCCGCCGAAAGCGCTCGACCACATACTGGCCCGGAGTACGAAAGCCGAGTGCGAACCAGGCAGCTGCCCCTGATAGGAAGAAAAAAAGCGGCATGTGCCACTGGTAAACAAAGGTGATGAATAGATTCATTACCTCGCTTGGCTGAGTGTCTTTGATATAGAACTCACCAAGCTCTCCCCGGTAAAAGATGGCTGCTGTGTGAAAGTACAGCAATAGCAAGACTGCAAGTACCCTCAGCCAATCGAGTTCGTAGCGTCGAGCGGCGGACGGGCTGCCTATTGAACCGCCAGCAGATAAATGGTCTTCGGCGGGATGCTTGCGTTTCATTCCACATTTTAGATCTGAGGGCAGAGTAGCCCTGCGTAAAAAATAGGACTAGTAGAGACGAAAAGCTGAAATTTAACCTTGAGAGTGTAATCTATGGGCAATTGTTTTCATAGCCCGGGTTGGTAAAGTCACCCGGCTTTCCTATTTGAGCATCAGTAAAAAAACTCCCGCCTTACCACGAGGGTAGGCGGGAGCAAGGGGTGGACCCTGAGAAACTAGTGGACGCTCAGGGCAACACCGACTTCGTCAGTCGTCGTGTCAGGACGGCTCAGTACGACTTTGCCATCCCGGTCCACGTCGATGAGTACCTGGTCACCGTTCTGGAAGCGTCCCTCCAGAATCGCGTCAGCCATGGTGTCTTCGAGTAACCGCTGGAGAGCACGGCGCAGAGGACGTGCTCCATAGGTGGCGGAGTAGCCCTCATTGACGAGCTTTTCGATAAAGGCAGGGCTTGCTTCTAGATCGATATCCAGGGCTTTGACTTGCATGAGCGATTCGCTGAGCAGCAGACGGGCAATCTGCGCAATCTCGTCACGCGTCAGTGGCTGGAAGACAATAATCTCATCGAGGCGGTTCAAGAACTCGGGCCGGAAGTGTTGCTTGAGTTCCTCGTTGACCAGGTTGCGGACGTTCTGGTAACGACGCTCCTGCTCAGAACCCGAGGTCGTGAAGCCAAGACCTCCACCGCCCTTCTCGATTACTCGCGAACCGACGTTTGAGGTCATGATCATCAGGGTGTTCTTGAAGTCTATCGTGCGGCCTCTCGCGTCGGTAAGGCGGCCATCTTCGAGAATCTGCAACAGGATGTTGAAGACATCGGGGTGGGCCTTTTCGATCTCATCGAAGAGGATGACGGTGTAGGGATGGCGCCGGACTGCCTCGGTAAGCTGTCCGCCCTCGTCATAGCCGACATAGCCCGGGGGCGAGCCGATCAGCTTCGAGGCGGTGTGCCGCTCCATGTACTCGGACATATCGAGGCGGATCATGGCGTCTTCTGAACCAAACACAGTCGCAGCAAGCGCCTTGGCAAGCTCGGTCTTACCGACACCAGTCGGACCCGAGAAGATGAAGCTCGCAATCGGCCGCTTGGGACTTTTGAGACCCACGCGGGCACGGCGCACGGCACGGGCAACGGCACGTACAGCATCTTCTTGACCGATGATGCGCTCGTGCAGACGAGCCTCGAGGTGCAGCAGACTCTCCGACTCAGCACCGGTCAGGCGACCGGTCGGTACGCCGGTCCAGTCGGAGACGATTTCGGCTATCTCCTTGGAATCGACTACGGCATCGGTCGTCTGCTTGCGGGAGAGCCGGACCCTGATCATCGATCCCGCCTCATCGATCAAGTCAATCGCCTTGTCGGGTAGGAACCGGTCTGTGATGTAGCGGTCAGAAAGCTGGGCCGCTACCAAGAGAGCGTCATCGGTAATCGTCAGCTTGTGGTACTGCTCGTAGCGCTCGCGTAGCCCGCGCAGAATCTCGACGGTCTCCTCTACGGAGGGCTCTCCGACGGTCACGGGCTGGAAACGGCGCTCGAGTGCCGCGTCACGCTCGATGTGCTTGCGATACTCATCAAGCGTGGTCGCTCCAATGCACTGAAACTCGCCCCGAGCCAGCGCCGGTTTGAGGATGTTGGCCGCGTCCATCGATCCCTCAGCCGCGCCTGCACCAACCAGAGTATGAATCTCGTCGATGAATAGCATGACATTCTTGTCCTCGCGCACCTCGGTGATGACCTGCTTGAGGCGCTCCTCAAACTCACCACGCAATTGCGTACCGGCAAGCAGTGAAGCAAGTTCGAGACTGACGATGCGCTTTTCAAGCAGATGCTCGGGGACATCGGCATCGGTAATGCGGAGGGCGAGACCCTCGGCGATAGCCGTCTTGCCAACCCCGGGCTCACCGATGAGCACAGGGTTATTTTTGGTCCGCCGACCCAGGATCTGAACGACGCGCTCAAGCTCGGCGGCCCGGCCGATAACCGGGTCTATCTTGCCTGCTCGGGCAAGTTCAGTCAGGTCGCGTCCGAACCGCTCCAAAGCACTGCCTTGCTTGCCCTGGCTGGGAACTGGACCACTCCGGCCCGAGGCCGCGACCCGTGCAGCATCGCCCAGGCTGGCAACAACGAGAGTACGCAACTGGTCACGGTCAATACCCAGGTCTTCGAGCACTTTGGTCGCGACACCTTCACCATCGCGCAGCAGACCCAGCAGGATGTGCTCCGGGGTTACTGCTTCTTGTCCGTGGAGCCGGGCCTCTTCGACCCCAAGCTCGAGGACGCGCTTGGCTCGCGGCGTAAAGGGGATGTCTCGCGCGGGAGTCGAGGAGCCACGACCGATAATTTGCTCAATCTGGCGACGAACAACTGTAATGGTCAGCCCTTGAGAATTGAGGATCTGAGAGGCCGGAGCGTCATTTTGGCCCAGAACACCCAGCAGAAGTTGCTCAGTGCCGACGAAGTTATGCTGGAGGCGGCGGGCCTCTTCTTGCGCCAGCATCAGAGCACGAATGGCAGATTGGCTAAACTTCTCAAACATTAAATACTCCGTCTTACCGCCCGTGGACGGCATGAATGAACACTTTTAACAGGGCCGAATACTGAGCCAGAATTCTTGCGCCCAGGCGCGGGCAAAGGTATCGCGCTCTTTGGGGGTGGTCGTGTGCAAGATGGCCCGTTCAGCAAAGACGTGAAAAAACAACGTGCCGCAAAAGGCTGTTGCCATCA
>JACMIX010000523.1 GCA_014380935.1 Gloeobacterales cyanobacterium ES-bin-141
CAAGCTCGCGTCGGCTCGCGCTGACCGTAGCCAGGTCCAGGTGAGAGTCGGTTCCGGTGTTGCCGTGGCCGGGAAAGTGTTTGACGGTTGCCAGTGCGCCGTGGTCTTGCAGTCCTTTTACGTAGGCCGCGGCCATTTCGCTCACCAACGCCGGTGACTGACCGAAGGAGCGGACATTAATAATCGGGTTATTGGGGTTGTTGTTGACGTCAAGCACTGGGGCAAAGACGACATGCACACCCAGAGCACGGGCCTCGAGGGCCGTGATTGTCCCGGCCTGGTAGGCAAGGTCGCTCTGGGCTGCGGCTCCCAGGGCCATGGCAATGGGCAGATCAGTCGCACCATCGATATACGCTCCTGCCCCTCGCTCGAAATCGGCACTCATCAGCAGAGGAATGCGGCTCATGGACTGTAGTTCGTTTAGTTGCCGAGCAAACCCGGCGGCCTCACCTCGAAAGCAAACAAAACCACCCACCCCATAACGCTCGACCAGGATGCGAGCATCCTGAAGGTCCTGAAGCATCGGCATCATCAATTGCCCAATCCGGGCTTTGAGGTCCAGGCGAGCCAGGGTACGCTCGACCCAATCCTGACGATACTGGGCCAGAAGGGCGGACTGAGCAACCAATGGTCCACCCAGGCCCCCGAGCGCAAGTCGGCTGAAAGTTCTTCTCGAGATCAAAGCCCGCTCCTTCCAGGTACTTTGCTGGAGCCGTGCGCAGGCTTTCGTGCCCGATGCACGGGAATTAGCCCGACTGTCAACCGGGCAGAATCGACCGCTGACACTCCGGACAGACTGCGTGAATAGTCAACTGACAGTCGAGCAGCTTAAAGCCCCGCTTCTCGGCTGCCTTGGAGCCAATTGAGAGGATCGAGCCGCTCTTGAACTCGATGGTCTGATTGCACTTCACACACACCAGATGGTGATGGTGGTAAGGGTAGGGCTGATTGATCTCGTAGTGCTTGTGGCCCTCGGCTAGCTCTAGCTCTCGCAGCACGCCCATGCGCGCCATGAGCTTCAAGGTCCGGTAGACAGTCGATAGACTGATGCCGGAATCGAGCTCGTCAAGGCGCATGTGTAGATCCTCGGCATTGAGGTGGTTGCCCGCTGGCAACTCCTGAAAGATCTTGAGGATGCTTTCGCGCTGGGGCGTCATGCGCCAGCCCTTGGCGTTGAGCTCCGCTTTAAGGGCTGTAGGCGATTGATAAGGCAAATTGACCATAACCAGTTCTCAAATAGCCACGCTTGTTGACAATGATACACGACGAATTGCCGAACCACCCATTACAAGCGCTCAACCTGCACTCACTCAAGTAGAGGCACCGGATGCACTGTGACGGGCTGCGAGTTGTTTGAGCCATTAGCCAGGCTGGTGGCGCGCAGATGTCTCAACGCCTCAACTAGCTTTTCGAGTCGGGCCAGGTCTTCGGCAGCATCGGCGTTCTGTCGCCTTGCGTCTATCCAGTCCCGCAGGTCGAGTTCAAAGGATTTGAGGCCATAATCATCGTCGAGCAGCAACAAATTGCGGCCAGGTGAGATGGGCAACAGATGAACGCCTTTCCAGGAACACAGACTCGGAATATCACAGACCCAGATAATCACGCGTTCGGTCGATAACACTTCTACCCGGACAATCTCGGAAAACGCCTCGAACGTGAGCTCCTCCACGACTTTGACGATTGCCGTGGCAATATCGTGATCTACAAAGCGCAGCTTCGCCACAATGTCCTCGGGCAAAACCAAATAAAAAGGCTTGGTGGGTCGGCCGAACTTCTTGGGACGTCCTGTTTTCCCTTTTTTCTTTTCGCCAGTCTCTTTTGGCATGTCCAGTGTCGGGGAACTAGGTATCTGAATGCTGTATTTTGCTATGTAAAATACAGCATAGTTGATTTTAAGCCTACAAAATGTCACTATGCCCAGCAGGACAAAGTACGAATACCCCTTACAAGGTATATTTCGGCTGTTTTGTCGATATGGGCATTCTTTAAGTGGGTATCTTTAGTGGTCGAGGTTTCACTCAATGTTACGAGGCTTGAGTTTTCTGGGTAAACGCGTGGTTGTCCTGTACGAATATTACTGGGGCCAGCTCGGTCTGATTAAAGGAGTTGATCGCACGGGCCTGTGGATTATCGAGCTGGAAGAAACCGACGAGTACGGGCCGGTAGTACTGGCGCTCGAATCGACGGCCTTCCAGTTGGATCGCGACCGCCTGTAGGCAGGAAGCTCCTGCTTGGAGATCTTGCATGGGCAGTAGAATTAACCCAGGCATGCTGGGAGGGTAGCCGGTGCAACTATGCGTCTTGATCTTCAATCCGGGTTCGCAGAATGAGGGCATATACACCTTGAATATGAGCAACCAGAACACAGTCGTCGCCTTTGAAAACGAGGAGGATGCGACACGCTATGCGATGCTGCTCGAAGCCCAGGACTTCATGGTTCCCCAGGTAGAGTCCGTGGATGTCGAGGAGATCCGGCGCTTTTGTGAGGAGGCAGGACTGAAGCTACTGGTTGTCGAGCAGGGCAAGTTGCTCATTCCGCCGCCAACCAATAAAGAGCAGCTTGATTGGCAGCCGGAGACTTCACCGGCATCGGATCTGGACCGCCTGCGTAGTCAGCTGGAAAATCTCTTCCGTAACCCTTCTTGAGCCAGCTTAATGGCCTACTGGTTGTTCAAAAGCGAGCCGAGCGCATTTTCCTTTGCAGACCTCGAGGCTGGACCGACTGAATGGAGCGGGGTGCGCAACTATCAGGCCCGCAACTACATGATGGCCATGCAGACCTGGGATCTCGGCTACTTCTACCACAGCCGCACTGAACCCATCGGTATTGTCGGCATAGTGATGATTGTTCGCTCCGCCTATCCCGACTATACGGCTCTCGACCCTACCAGCCAGTATCACGACCCGAGAGCAACTCCGCAAAAGCCCATCTGGCAGATGGTGGACATCGCTTTTAAGATGGCTTT
Source organism: Gloeobacterales cyanobacterium ES-bin-141 (assembly GCA_014380935.1). Lineage (GTDB taxonomy): Bacteria > Cyanobacteriota > Cyanobacteriia > Gloeobacterales > Gloeobacteraceae > JACMIX01. Next base: position 2,967 of record JACMIX010000523.1, read on the forward strand.
CTCGCAGGTCGTTACCTTGGGCCGCTTGCGGGTCACGCCCGGCCTGGAGGGGATGGCCCTTCTGCAGAAGGGCAGCCGCCTCTCAGTTCAGCCCGTCACGTCCGGGGAGTGGGAGATCATCCACCGTCTGGCTACCGCACTGCCCTGAGCAACACACAGACTTTACAAGAGTGCCGAATCACTCAGTCCCGGATGGGCATAATAATCTCACCATGTCCCTACTTCAAGACTAGAAGTCAGGTCAAGCACTTATGAAACACCCACCCATCGACCAGTCGCACTTTCTCTACCCCCGTAGCCGTTACCGCGGTAAGTTCACACCCGAGCGAATGGTCTTCAACGCCAATTTACAGGAGTTCTCACAGCGGATTAGCTACATCTGCGCACTAGAAACAGGAGGCAATCTGCCTCCTGAGCAGGCATATGCTCAAATCGAGCAACTCTGGGACCAATTAAAATGTAGCGGCAAGCAACTGGGCATTGAAACGCCGCCAGGCTAGAGGCAGAGACACTGCACATTGTCCGGCTTCAGTTGAAGATGAAAATGGAGGGCAGCGTGCATTACCTGGCGATAGGCAACTGTGATGAACTGCCCTTCCCAGCAGCGAGTCGATACAAGATCATCGGCCGTTCGCCGTTAGTTGTCAGGGACCTGTACCCAGAGCGGCCAACTGCCGTTACCGAGATTCCCCTGGCCTGCCGTCCTTACCAGCGGCTTAACGCCCAGCGATGGGCCGTGCCACAAGTACATGCCTGTCTTGCCGGGGAACTGAATGAGGGCGGTTGTATTTTGCTAACCGACGCACCTCTCAGCCCAAATGGTATTCCCTGGCCGAGACTCGATGAAGCATGGCTCAAGGGGAGTCTTCTTCAGCAACTGGGCTGGTGGGTGCAACTCGCACAGCTATGGGACTCATGCTTGCGTGAGCAGGTGGCCTCCTCTCTACTGAATCTGGCTAATGTGAGAGTGCAGACCTGGCAGATACGCCTATTACACCTTGTCCGCGACATCTCCGGCCCGTCCTTACAAGACCTGGGAGCAAGCTGGCTGACCCTGGAGCCGTCGCCTCCTCTATTCAAAATTGCCCAAGCTCTGGCAACAGGACAGATGATCCGAACCGAAACCCTGATTGCTGCCCTCGAAGCCCTGGCCATAACCATTGCTCCTGCTGCAACACTCTCGGCCACCGGGGCAACGCATGTCGGCAGACGCTCCAACAACGAAGACAGTTTTACTTATAACTCCACGGGCACATACGGAATCGTTTGCGACGGCATGGGAGGCCATGAAGGGGGCGAACTGGCAAGCCAGCTTGCTCTGGAGAGCCTACAAGCAGATCTCATCTCCCTGGACCAATGTCTCGATGCCGCCCGGATTCGCGGCAGACTCACTGAAGCTCTGTACCGCGCTCACAGTCGCCTGTGGGAGATTAACCTGCAACAAGGCCGTACTCACTACCGCCGCATCGGCACAACCGCCGTAGTTTGCTATTTGAGCGGGCCATTGCTGCACATCGCGCATGTAGGAGACAGCCGGATTTATCTCATTGACCGGGAGCATTGCCAGCAGTTAACTGTCGATGACGACGTGGCCAACTACGAAGTTAGCCTTGCGCACACCACCACCAATGCCATGCAACAGACCGCAACCGGTGGGCATCTCATGCAGGCTCTGGGGGTTGTACCCACGGAAGAATTGCAACCGCGGGTACAAACATTCGTGTTGCCGGAGGAATGCCTGGTGCTGTTGTGCAGCGACGGATTATGCGACGGCGGCCTGGTGGAGCGCTTCTGGCCGAGTATGCTCGCACCCCTGTTGCACACAGAACTGAACGCCGGCAGCCAGGCACTGATTGACCTGGCTCTTAAAGAACTGGGCCACGACAACATTACTTTCGTGGTGATCAAGTATTTGCAGCAGAATGTTATTTGAAAAGTAAGGATGAATACATAACAGTCACTCTGCAACAAACACTGATAAGACTAGAGATTACAATGATTGGCAATTCCCAAGATGTACCCCTATCCAAGGCATTACTGGAGCAACGCGGCTTTACAAACTCTGCTGAGTTGTCAGTAGAGGACGGGCAGCTGACACTGGTCCCGACAGCGCAAGTAAGAGCAGATTGGCTGGAACGTTTTGCTCAAGCGACCGATATCGAGCAGGCTAAGGACTTGGACTATCCTCCCGCCGCCACCACGAACATCGAGTGGGATGAGATGGAATGGTATTGGTGAGGCATTTCGATCTTTTTCTCATTGCCCTGGACCTTGGCAATACTCCGCTATTAGCCAGGGAACCGCACCCAAAACTTCGGCAATTCGCACGGAATACGAAAGGATACCAAGACAAAAATGCCGGGAGAAGAATCTCACCGGCATTTTGCTTATCTGGTTGCGGGGACTGGATTTGAACCAGTGACCTTCGGGTTATGAGCCCGACGAGCTACCAGACTGCTCTACCCCGCGTCGTTAGTCGCTTGTCCACATTAACAGACCCAAGTACTCATCCGCCAACATCTGGCTCGATATCCTCCACCGGGGATAGACCGAGTGAGAGCTGATAGATGGAACGTCTGGCAAGGCCCGTTTGCTCTGCCAGTTGGCGGCTTGCCTCAGAGCGCGTGTGTCCTTCGGCCAGAAGCAACTGTAGAGCTGAACGGAGTTGGTCAGGCTCCAGTGTCCGCTCAGTTGGTGCTGCTCCGCTCAGAACCAGGGTGAATTCACCCCTCGGTGCATTCTGATTGAAGTATTCAACTGCCTCACGCAAGCTTCCCTGCCAGATCTGCTCGTGGACTTTGGTCAATTCGCGGCAAATAGAGATTTCACGCTCAGGTAGACCCAGGGCGAGCAACGCAGCCAGTGTCTCAATAACTCGGTGCGGGGCTTCAAAGAGCACGACTGTCCGCTCCTCGCGACCGAGGGCCGCGAGCCGCGCTCGCCTTTCAGTTCCGGTAGCAGGCAAGAATCCTTCGAATACAAAGCGCGAACCCGGCTCGCCCACCGCCGCCAGGGCAGTAGTCAGCGCGCTCGCTCCCGGTATGACGACTACGGGTATCCCCGACGCGCGACAGGCTTTAACCAGTTCAGCCCCCGGGTCGCAGACCATTGGCATCCCCGCATCAGTGACGAGGGCAATCTGTTCGCCTGCACGCAACCGCTCAAGAAGGGGTGCGAGCTGACGGTGCGCGTTGTGTGTGTGGTAGCTGAGCAGGGGTTTGTGAATCTCGTAGTGGGTGAGCAGTTTGCGGGAGTGTCGAGTATCTTCGCACGCAATACGATCACACTGTTTGAGGATCTGCAAAGCCCGCAAGGTGATGTCTTGAAGGTTGCCAATCGGGGTTGCAACCAGATAAAGTGTCCCCGCTGCACCGGCATCTGCACTCAAGACTAACCCTCGTTGTCCTCATCGGTCAGATTGGCCACGGTGCCGTTTGTTGTCGAGAGAGGACGATAGTGGTATGGGGTCTGGCGGGGTGCTTTCTGAATCCCTTCTTTAATATGTTCGAGATCCACGTAGCGGTCAGCCACGTTGATGAGTAGGTCGCTGGTCATCGAGCGCAGACTGACGACCTCGACGCGCATACCTTTGTAAGCGACAGTGTTAACTGCGTAGGCAAGGTCGCCGTCACCAGAGACCAGAATAGCTGTGTCGTAGGAACCTGCCAGCGAGAGCATATCTACGGCGATTTCTACGTCCAGGTTGGCCTTCTTGGAGCCGTCCGGCAGTTGAATGAGATCCTTGGTGATCACGCGATAGCCATTGCGCCGCATCCACAGCAAGAAGCCCTGCTGCTTTTCGTTGGCCCGGTCTACGCCTGTATAGAAGAAGGAGCGCAGCAGGCGCGAGGAAGAAGTCAGACAATGTAAAAGCTTTGTGTAATCGATTTCGATGCCCAACTGGAGCGCAGCGTAGAACAGGTTGGACCCGTCGATGAAAATGGCGACTCGGCCACGCATATTCAATTGTTCTCGACTGTAAAGTTCCTCTATATTCACGTGCGACATGAGATTCTCGTTCCTCTTGGTGTTAAATCGGTGTGAATTATTCCAAACGTGGAAAAATAACTTTCCGCTCAGACAGGACCTGACCGGGAGGTAGTCCACCCCACTGTGCTGCTCTCCAGTCGAGGCTCTCCCATTGCTGAGGAGAAAAACCTAACTGTCGATATATTTCGGATGTCAAAGAAGGGATAACGGGCGAGAGCAAAACGGCGGCAATACGAACTGATTCGAGAACAGCGTAGAAGACCTCCCTGGCAGCCTGTTGCTCGGATGGCCCTTGTTTGATCAGGCTCCAGGGTGCCTGGACGTCCAGGTACTTGTTGCCTGCCCGGATCATAGCCATCACTTTATCACAGGCAGTCGAGAATGCCAGGGACTCGAAAGCAGGTTCAAAGTGCGCTGCAAGAGGTTCTGCAATTTCGCGCAACGGATTTGAAGATCCGCGTGCGACATCAGGGACTGTATTTGAGCAATACTTCTGCGTCAAATTGAGCGTGCGGTTGAGCAAATTGCCCAGATCGTTGGCCAGATCGGCATTCAGAATCTGCTTGAAACGCAGCTCGCTAAAATCGCTGTCGCGTCCGAATTCAATTTCCTTGAGGAAGTAATAGCGGACAGCATCGGCACCGTACTGACCTGAGAGGGCTATCGGGTCAATAACGTTGCCGCGCGACTTGCCCATCTTCTCGCCATCCCTGGTCAAAAAACCATGGCCAAAAACACGCTCGGGTAGAGGTAAACCCGCCGATAGGAGCATAGCAGGCCAGTAGACACAGTGAAAGCGCAAGATGTCTTTGCCGACGATGTGCAGGTTTACCGGCCACCAACGCCTGAGCGCATTCTCCAGAGTCGGCTCGTCCTCCGGCTCGAGCAGTGCCGTGATGTAGCCCAGCAACGCATCGAACCAGACATAAAGGGTCTGCGTCGGATCAACCGGTAGTGGAATACCCCACCGCACCGCGGCGCGCGAGATCGAGAAGTCCTCAAGCCCCTCCCGAACAAAGTTGAGGACTTCGTTGCGCCGGAAGTCGGGCTGGATGAATTGTGGATTGGCAGCATAATGCCCTTCCAGTTTTTCTTGATAACGTGACAGGGCAAAGATGTAGTTTTCTTCGTCCTGCTCTTTAACCGGCTTGCGGTGGATCGGGCATTCGTTTCCGTTGATGAGTTCCTGAGGCCGCTTGAACTCCTCACACTCAACGCAGTAAGGCCCTGTGTATCGCCCCTTGTAAATGTCCCCCGCTTGCCAGACGCGCTGAAAGAACTCACTGACGATAGCGGTGTGACGAGGATCGGACGTCCGGATAAAACGGTCGTAGTTAATCGAGAGCGCTTTCCAGAGCTGCTCAAACCCCTGAACGATTTCATCGGAGTGAACCTGGGGAGAAAGCTTGCGCTCCGCGGCAGTTCGCTCAATCTTGAGGCCGTGCTCGTCGGTGCCGGTAATGAAGCGCACCGGGCGGCCACGCAGACGGTAATAGCGAGCGAGCGCGTCGGCTGCTATCGCTGGATAAGCACTACCCATATGCGGTAACGCATTAACATAAAACAGCGGTGTCGTAAGTGCAAAACCCTGCGTCATCTGTCAAAAAAATCTGAATCGATTTGCTAAACAAAGCGGTTTTTAGAATAGCACAATGATACACGAGCCTCAGGCCCCAACTGGTTCCAAGACCGCATCTTAAGATTTGACCGGAATCGAAGCCCTGGCGTGGGTCGTCTGAGCGAACGTATCAGATTCAATATACGAATTTCAGGTCAGGCCAATAGTGATGCCAGGAGCAGATTGCCCTAACCGCCAATCTGAGACATGGTTCGCGCGTAACCGCCGGTTGTTCCGCGGTCGCGCTCTTTGAAGTTAATTTCCGGCTTGCACGCGAGCAACTCGGCCACCGTAGCTCGGAGTTGTTGTGGGGAGACGCCGGCGCGCAGAGGGTGTTTGAGGTCCACCTGGTCTGCTTCGTTGAGCAGACAGGGTCGCAACCAGCCATCGGCAGATAGGCGGACCCGGTTGCAGCGCTCACAAAAGCACTCGGACATCTGGGAGATGAAACCGACTGTTCCCCGCGCGCCCGGAATCTGAAAAACATCCGCTGGACCATTGCCAAAACAGGTACCCGCTCCCAGCCCAAAGCGCTCGCGGATGCGCTGACGCAGGGTTTCAGAGGCAACCCAGCCTGCCGCATCAAAGTAGTCTGTGTTGCCGACCGGCATGAACTCGATGAAGCGCACATGCCAGTTGCGCTCGACTGTAAGGGCGGCAAGATCGGGCACCTCCCGGTCATTCACACCCGGCAAGACGACGACATTGAGTTTGAGTGGGTCAAAGCCTGTCTGGTAAGCAGTCTGAATACCCCTCCAGACCTTGTGCCAGTGGTCACGACCTGTAATCTGTCGGAAGACCGCCGCATCGAGCGAATCGAGCGAAATATTAATCCGGCGCAATCCGGCCGCGTAGAGATCACCGGCAAGCTCCTCGAGCAAGTAGCCGTTCGTGGTCATCGACACATCGGCAACACCCGGCAGAGCACACAGCGCCCGCACGAACCCGACTATCCCGCGCCTGAGCAGGGGTTCTCCTCCAGTCAGGCGGAAGCGGTCAATCCCCAATGGTAAGAAGACTTCCTCAACCAGCCGGAGCAATTCTTCGTAGCTGAGGAGTTCAGCACGATGCAGATAGTCAAATTCAGCCCCGGTCGGCATGCAGTAGGTGCAGCGAAAGTTGCAGCGGTCAACCAGGGAAATGCGCAGGTAGTTAACGTCCATCACGGCGGTGAAGCGGTATTTGGTTAGGCTAACTCAAATCGAACCTCAAACTTGCGGACGTCCGACTTCACTGACATAATTGCGCAGAATCTCACTTAGAAATCCCTCACCAACTGGAGAAATTCGGTCGAGGTAAACAGGCTTGGGATCGCTGTGGCGGTTTTTGTAAACCCGAAACTTCTCACCTTCAGCAGCAGCCTTGACCCAGACTTGATCGCTGAGACCGGGGTACTGAACCAGGCACATATCCTCACCGGCCTGAGTGACCTGCAATACAGGGTCAACCTGACGAGCAACCCGCTGGATCGCGGCCATGTAGATCTGAAAGTCAAATGTGTCATTCATTGAAGAAGTGCCATCCCGAGACGCTATTTCTATCTTCTCTTTACTGGCTTGCATTCGCATAGTCCTTGTCCTCGGAGACATCGAAGGGCTTCTCTCGCTCCCATTGGGTCGCAATCTGCTCAGCCACGCGCTTGACCTCGAGTCGAAACAGGCCATCGGCTGATTCCTCGTACAGGGGAGCACCTCCCTTCTCATCGCCGCCCTCGCCTTTGAAGACGGTCGCCTTGTCGCCGACGCGAGCTTTGTCAAGATCCACGACCACGGCAATACCCTTGGAACGCAGCTGGTTGGGAGTGAAGTTAGGCAAGCTGACCGGTACGAAGAAACGCAGCAAGGTGTTGACAATCGGGTTGCCGCGCGTGTCGTAGTTACGGTCAGACTGAACCTGGGTGACAACGACATAGCGCAACCCCAGGGTGCGGCCGACGGCGTGGAGCTTTTCAAGGTCATTGGTATAGCGGTTGTCGCGGTCGAGCAGGTTGAGGTTCTTGAGGCGGGGTGCCAGTTGCACGAAGTCGGGGTGAGGACCGAGGGGACCATTCAGCAGCAGAACCTTGCGCTTGTCATCGGTTTGGGCAAGCTTTTGGACGAGTGTGCGAGCAAGCAACTCGGAATACTGGGGCGCGTCGGCGAGGAAACCAACCCCAGTTGCCTGCTCGGACACAGAGCGAGGTGGCAGAGGGATGTCTTCACTAATCACGTAACCCTCCCGTGACTGGACGCGGGCACTAAAGGCCGGGAAACCCGGAACCTGAACATCGACCAGGTATTTGCCTGCCGGCAGTTTCTGAATCAAAAACGAACCATCCGGTGCAATGGGAACAGTGCGGCCTTCCACCTTGAGAAAACCCTGGCCAACAGGCTTGCCGGCCATGTCAGTAATCGTCCCCGCCACTGCCCCTGGCAGGGGTTCGGCATCAACACCCGCTGGTGTCCCAAGACTCAGGCGGTGTAGTGAGAGCGATCCTGATTCGGCAATTACGATCGAACCGTCATCGAGCAGGCCAATTCCGGTCGGCTGCTTACCGACACGCCGGGTCTGGGTAATCCGTCCTGAGTCAAGGTCTACCACCTGCAGTCGGTCGCTATCCCGTGCGGTCACGTAGGCAAACCGGCCATCCCGCGAGAGGGCAAGGCGCGTCGGACGCCAGTCGAGTCCAATGGTGCGGAATTCTCCACCTCCACTCCCCAGGGGGACAACCGTCAGATCGTTGCTGCCGGAGTTGAGTAGAACAACCTGACGGCCCTCGGTGTCAAAGGCCATGTCCTCGGGTGTAGTGCCGCTACGCAGACGGGCGAGCAACTCGCCATTTTCGAGCCTCACCACGAGTAGACCGAGCGGGTCGCTACCACCGAGAGTGACCAGCAACCGTCCGCTCTGGGGGTCGATGGCGGCGGCCAGGGGGGGACCCGGCATCGGGAAGACCCGTACCTGATTCGTCGTCGTGTCTACAACTGAAATACGCTCAGCACCCGGATGGGTGGCGATAATACGCTTGCGTTTGCCGTCCACGGCAATATCAAAGATGCCTGCTTGTAGATCGATCTCGCGCACGACGGCTTGTTTTTCGAGATCGACAATGACCAGGTTGCCGCTAGCCGGGCCACCGATCACGGCAAGGCTGGTGCCGGGGATGCTGCGAGTGACCAGCGGGCGGATGCCCAGGGGAATCTGGGCCTCGACCTTGGGGCGATCCAGGTCGATGATCGCCAGGACCTGCTCATCGAGGAGGCCAACCAGGGCAAAGTGAGTACCCTTGGCGGTGAAAACTTCAATTTTGTCCGCCTGAGCCCCCAGGGGGATAGTAATGTCTTGGGCTGCAACTGGAGTTAGAAGAGCCAGCCAGAGAAGAATAGCGGTTGCCGCACGTTGCATGGGGCTGCCTGAATGCTCACCTATTCTTAACCCACTTTCGGGGAGCTAGTTGTCACGAGCCTGTTTGAGACGACTAGCGACCTTCCAGTTCTTTGAAGCGCGGGTCGTCCAGTTCGTAGTCGCGTTGCTCCAGGGTTGATTGCTCAGTGGTGTAGATGATGTCGTCTTTGGCAATCACCTTACGCTGGGCGTACAGCCGGGCATAGTCGAGTTTCTGCCTGAGTTGCGTGTTGAGGGTTCTCAGAAGCTGGGCAAACTCGGAACGGGTCCGGTTTCGAGCCCGGATGCGGCTGTTGCGTTGCTGAAGGATCAGCCAGCGCACCGCCGGAATCGCCAGAAAGAGTGTCCCGTAAAGCAGCAAAACCGGCAGAAGAACTTCGACGAACTGCAACTCAGGAGGTAGACTCGCGTTTTGCAGCAGAAAGTACAGCCACCAGGCCCCGCCGAAGTTTAAAGCACCCAGTCCTGCTGCAAGCGCCAGATTACCTGAACCTGCCTGGCTGAACGGGATGATCGTTTCTTGCAAAAAGCTGGGAGCGCGTTCATTGGACTGCTCACCGGCCAGTGTTTGCAATCCGGGGAAGCGGTACACAATGTCGCCCTGTTCGCTTACTTCCGGCTGGCCATCAAACTTGACCAGGGCGGGCAGGACAAAATCCTCGTTTTCGGTACTCGCCTTGTCCAGATAGGGAGCCAACTGCTCGGCTATGACCACACCGCCCTGGTTGCGGATAACCCCGCCAACCGTCCGCCAGCGCCGCTCATCGAGGTCGGCGTTGGGATCACTGTCCCCGAACAGAAACGAAAATACGCCCTCCAGAAAACCCATGCGCTTGGGACGCGCTTGCCGGGGGGCGTCCGGTGGCAAAAAGATAAACCAGGGATCGAACCAGAAAAAGCTTGGCGCAAAGCCCGGATCCCGGCGATCCGAGCCACCGCCTTGATCATCGTTACCGCGTGTGGAGGTAAGGATGACAAAGACGGCAACAGCAATAACCAGTAATGAGAGGACGAGCAGAATGCCAAAGGAAATGCGCATGACGTAAAAAAGAGCCTTCCAGACCTGGCGGGCCAGGACCACCAGTTTTGAGCGTAAATCGTTGCGAACCAGCCGGTTACGCAAGTCGCGCTCGAAAGCATAGACAATCTCACCAGAGCTCGAAACCTGCAAATGCCCGTTTACATCCTGGGCGAGGGTATTGAGTCCCTGCTGAGCAAGCGCCAGTTCTAGACCACTACTCGCACTCACGTCCCCTACAGTGACACGGTAGTTCAGAGCCTCAACTGCTTTAAGAATTCGTTCGCGGACTTCCATCATGTTTCTCCAGCCTGCTTCCACGTTAGCTCCTGGAGGTTGAATTTCGGATTGCAGGTCTGAAGTACGCGGAAGTTGTGAGTTTTTGTGGCTTGACGTGAGTTTTTACATCAAGTCTGCCGCCAAAATGCACAAACCACTTACAGGCCTTGAAGGACTCTGCATACTACGAGCACATAAAGTGTCATGGACGGTAGCCAACCGACTGCCACCCCCGTCCTACATACGTAATCTGCCAGATACGCTGCTTCAAATTCTTCAGGCAAACCAACTTAGCATGGACATATGACCTCATCAATAGCATAATTGATTCTAGCTGCAGCCCGCTTCCTCTCCCTGGCTCTCATCCTGCCCTGGACCTAGCGCAAGCCTCAAGCCACTGCTTTTAAAGTTCGGTTGTCATTGGTCCTATATATATAATATAATTCCCGAGGGCTAGTGATATTTGCGAAGGAGAGGCGTGTAAACTACCTTCAGTCACTGCAAGTTATATCAGGCCGCTATCCGGCTCGCAGACTTTAACAACGTCAAGGCTTCAAAACTTACTAGGTTTTTTCTTATGAGTTCGCTAGACAGACGTCCAGCCCAGCAAGAAAGCGATGACCAGGTCTGGTCGGCTGAGCCGACATCGGTTGTGCCACGGGCGGATCTGGGCGAAACGTCGCGTCCACCGCGCCAGTGGTTGGCCCTGGGTCTGTCGCTGGTAGTCATCAGCGGTGGTGCTTTCTGGCTGCACAACCGCCAGCCAGCCGCCCCACCCGCCCCGACTGCGGCCCTACCCGCCCCGGTCGTCACCGTCACCACAGC
>JACMIX010000066.1 GCA_014380935.1 Gloeobacterales cyanobacterium ES-bin-141
TCGACAATTTCATCAAGCCCGCCTTCATCAGTCAGGGTACTGGCATTCCCTTACTGCTAGTTTTCTTTGGCGTACTGGGCGGCCTGCTCGCCTTCGGCACAATCGGTATCGTGCTGGGACCGGTGATCCTTTCACTGCTGCTGGTCCTCTGGAAGCGCTGGATTGAAGAACCCACGACGATACCGGGTACTGCCGGATCACCCACCCCCAGCGTCACGGATTCCTAGGTCCCTTGCTAGTGAAGCAGATGTCGCCTTTCGGACGCATCGGCAAGCCCCAGGACATTGCCGATGTAGTAGTGTTCCTGGCGAGCGAGGAAGCACGCTGGCTGACCGGACAGCGGCTCAGTGCCTCGGGTGGGGCCATCTAGCCGTTTTGAAGGGCTTGAGATGTGGTGCCTTCGAGCAAACCTACCGGACACTCGACGCCAGTACCGCCAAGGCCGCAGTAGCCGCCGGGGTTCTTGGCCAGGTACTGCTGGTGGTAGTCCTCTGCATAGTAGAACTCGGGAGCATCCACAATCTCGGTTGTGATTGCACCGTAGCCCGCCTTTGTGAGCAAGCTCTGATAGGCATCGCGGGACGCTTCAGCCAGTTGCTTTTGCTTGGGGGAGTAGCAGTAGATTCCGGAGCGGTACTGGGTACCGGTGTCATTGCCCTGGCGCATCCCCTGGGTCGGGTCGTGGCTCTCCCAGAAAAGCTTGAGCAGATCCTCGTAGCTCACCACTCCAGGGTCAAAGACAACCAGAACTACTTCGTTGTGTCCGGTTTTACCGCTACAGACTTCACGGTAGGTGGCATTGGGAGTGTAACCGCCTGCATAACCCACGGCTGTCGTGTAAACACCATCAGCCAGCCAGAACTTGCGCTCGGCCCCCCAAAAACAGCCCAGTCCAAACACGGCCGTCTCCAGTCCCTCGGGGAAAGGGGCTGCAAGGGGATGACCGTTGACGTAATGGGCCGAGGGAACCGGGATCTTTTGCTCACGTCCCGCTAGGGCCTCCTCGGGTTTCAGCATCTTTGCTTTTTGGTTGAACATCCACATGGCGTATCTCCCAAATCCGGTCCGCAGACCAATAAATGTTGCTATCTATTTACAATTTTAACCGCTTCTGGCCGGGCTCGGGAGAGTGGTTCAAGAAGCGACGCAACGCTCCATCAAGCGACGCAACGCTCCATCCACTCGCTGTACGCTTCTTCGAGCGAGGTGTACTCTTGATAGTCCTCCGGATGGGCAAAGTCGGACTCGGAACTGGAGCTCACTTCGAAGGCCAGTCCAGGATAGGCGTATTCCACCGTGTCCTCGTCAATCAGATATTCCGCTGCTTCTCTGAGCCGGTGGTAGTGGTTGGCGGCAGGAGCGATCAGTTCGCGGAACCCCTCGTTGCCGTCCTGCTCGTCCGCTGCTCGCAATAGTGCAATACAGACTTCAATATCTGAGGGAAGTTTATCAATGAGCATACCTGCCTCCGATTGACCCCGCATAGTCACCATACTGGAAACAGGCAAACAGTAGCCCGACCGGAGTGCATAGAATCTATAAAGTGTGGGTAAGCGGGAGTAATAAAACGATGGACGAGAATCTACAGCAGCTCTTAACAGACCTGCCGGACATGGACGAGACCGAACCACTGGATGACCTCAGAGTTCTCACCGTTAGTGAGATCCCACCGCCCGCGCTTCTGCGGCGACAATTGTGTGCGGACCGGGAAGACGCGCGCACCGTGCGTCGGGCACGGACCGGGGTCCACGACATTCTCATGCGCAAGGACGGGCGGTTGTTCGTGGTCGTGGGTCCCTGCTCGGTCCACGACCCCCACGCAGCGCTTGAATACGCCCGCAAACTTGCCGAGTGTGCCCGCAGGCTCTCCGGTGAACTACTGATTGCAATGCGGGTCTACTTCGAGAAGCCGCGCACCACGATTGGCTGGAAAGGACTGATCAACGACCCCGGACTCGACGGCAGTTGCCGCATCGTCGAAGGACTCGCATTGGCACGCGGACTCCTGCTCGACATCACCCGCATGGGGCTGCCCGTCGCCACCGAATTTCTCGACCCGATGACTCCGGAGTATATTGTGGACCTGGTCAGCTGGGGAGCTATCGGCGCACGTACGGTCGAAAGCCAGGTTCACCGGCAGATTGCCTCGGCACTCTCCTGCCCGGTGGGTTTCAAAAATGGTTCCTCGGGTGATGTAGCCGTTGCTGTTGAGGCGGTGCTCTCGGCCCGTTTCGGACATCAGTTTTTGTCGCACACCCGCGA
>JACMIX010000524.1 GCA_014380935.1 Gloeobacterales cyanobacterium ES-bin-141
AACTCTCACCACGCACATCCGCTATCGGCACCAGGCTGAAATACAGACCGCTGACGGTCCAGAAGAGCAACTGCAAGCCAGCGATCAGACCGAGATAGCGGTGGGCCTTGCGGAGCCAATTGCGTCTGGAAATTCTGAGCATCAGAGATTGAAGTTGAAGCGGGAATTGAGCTTCTTGCCGCTGACTGTCGCAAGAGTCACGACTTTGTACTCCCCCTTTGCAGCACCAGGAAGCACTACCGTATAATGCCCGCCTCCATACTTCAGGGGCAGAACTGTCCGCTGGCCGTCGGGACCAATGACTTGCATTTTGACAGTGGCAGTAGTCACGGGCTTATCGCTGGGATCGCTGATAAACAGATCCAGGTGGGTGCCTTTTGCCTCGGGTTCTACCACCAGTTCAAACTGGTGGCCCTGCACCGCGACCACTTGGCCGCCGTGTTTTGGCTTGCCATAGGCAAATCCGGGAAATACGAGCATGGCGCTCAACAGCAGGGCAGTTGCAATCTGGGTCGGTTTCACGGGCATTTGCTCCTTTGGATTCAATTGAAAGTTCAGTCCTGGTCCACAAGCATGCCTTCCATGCCCATCGCTTTTCTTTCCTGCTCGGTGAAGGCGGGGAGTTCGCGCGAGCCAAAGCGCTCGAAAAGGGCCGGGATTACTACCAGCGTCAGCAAAGTGGAGGTGAACAGGCCCCCGAAGACGACGACTGCGAGGGGCTGCAGGATTTCTTTACCCGCCCCGGAGCCAATCATCAAAGGCACCATCGCGAGCGAAGCCGTGAGGGCGGTCATCAGCACCGGTGAGAGGCGTTCCACCGAACCCTCCTCGATCGCCGTGTCGAAGTCTTTGCCCTCGGCCATCAGCTGGTTGTAGGTAGTGACGAGGATGATTCCGTTGCGGTTGGCGACACCAAACAGGGTGATAAAACCGACCAGCGAAGCCACAGAAAGTACCCCGCCCCCCAGCCACACAGCCACGATGCCGCCGATCAAGGCCAGAGGCAGGTTAGAGAGAATGAGCAGGGTCGAACGCACCGAGCGCACCGACAGGTAGAGCAACACCGTCACCCCCACCAGGGCTAGCACACTGAAGAGAATCAATTCTCGCGTCGCTCGCTCCTGAGCCTCGAATTGCCCACCGTAATCGAGGTAGTAGCCGGTCGTCGGAGGCACCTGTTCAGCAATCTTTGTGCGTGCCTCGGCGATGATGCTCCCGATATCCCGCCCGCTGGTGTTGGCAGACACGACAATGCGGCGCGAGACGTTCTGGCGGTTGATCGTGTTGGGGCCTTCGTCGATAGTGACCGTAGCCACCTGGGAAAGCGGAATCTTTTGTCCGGTGGGCGTGTCGATGAGCAGCTCGCGGATCAGTTCCGGCCGGTCGCGCGCCTCGGGCACCGTCCAGACAACCAGATCGAAAAGGCGCTGGTTTTCGAGCACCTGGGAGACTACCCGTCCATTGAAGGCCGTCTCGATTTCCTCGGAAAGTGTGCCGACCGTAAGACCATAGCGGGCCGCCCGGTCGCGGTCAAAGCGCACCGACACCTGACGCACCGGCACCTGGGGTTCTACCTGCAGGTCCACCACGCCGGGGACAGTCTCCATGACCCGGCGGATTTGCTCCGCCTTGTTGCGCAGGACAGTCAGGTCGGGGCCGAAGACCTTGATGGCGATGGCGGCGCGGGTGCCCGAGAGCACTTCATCGACGCGGTGGGAGATGAAGCCGCCGACATTGGCATTGACACCCGGAATCTTCGCAAACTCGTCGCGGATGATGTCGAGCACCCGTTCACGGTCGGTGGCCTTTTCTGAAATCTGGACGTCCAGTTCACCGAAATTCACCCCGCCCGCGTCGTCATCGCCCAATGCCCGTCCGGCCCGAAACTGAGCCGTTTCGATTTCGGGGTACTTCCCCAGGGCCTGCTCGATAGCGATACCGACCTGCTGGGTCGATTGCAAGTTGGCACCAGGGTACTGAGAGACGGCGATCACCAGGTTGCGCTCCTGAAATTCGGGTAAAAACGTCTTACCCAAAAACGGCAGCAACAGGAGCGACGCTGCAAAGGCGAGAGCTGAGCCTGCCAGGATCGGAACAGGGCGAGCGAGGGCAAAGCGCAGCACCGGGTGGTAAACCCGCTTCAGGAATCGAACGGTGGGCGTCTCATCATCAGGTAACCGGCGACCGGCAAGCAGAATGTAGCAGAGGGCCGGGGTGACAGTGAGCGCGACTAAAAGCGAGGCAAGGATAGCGGCAATGTAAGCCAGACCCAGGGGCGTAAATATGCGGCCTTCCACCCCGGAGAGCGCAAAAACGGGAGCAATGACTATGCAAAGGATCAGGGTTGCGAAGAGCACCGAGCCGCGAATCTGTACCGACCCCTGAAAGATCACTTTCAGAGGCGGCTGGGGGTCGGCGCTCAGGTTGTTCTCGCGCAGGCGGCGGTAGACGTTCTCGGCGTCGATGATGGCATCATCGATCACTTCTCCCAGGGCGATGGCAAGCCCGCCCAGGGTCATCGTGTTGAGGCCGACGCCGAACCAGTTGAGCACTATCAGTCCCAACACCACCGACAAAGGCAGGGAGGTGAGGGTAATGAGCATCGTCCGCCAGTT
>JACMIX010000067.1 GCA_014380935.1 Gloeobacterales cyanobacterium ES-bin-141
CCGGCACACAGGTCAAGCCAGCGGCAGCCTTCGACCCGGTCGAACCAGCGTCCGAATACGGCTGTGCGCACCCGGCCGAGGGTCGGCCGGGTGTCGAGCCCGTTCGGTGTGCGTATCAGGCGATTTCCGTAGACACGTAGGCTCATCGCACTGCAGTCCAGGTCCGGTCGTTCATCGGGACGATCAAAACGCTACTACTATCTAGCACGCTGGTTTTCCCAGTTCCGCAAGTCACGAAATTGGTCAGGGCACGAGGCCGTAGTATTTTCGCTCACTTGTATAGAAAATCGACAGTTGCCATGAGCGTTCGGGAAGCCTAGAGATTGTGGGGACGTCTTGTAAAGGACTATCCGATATCCAGCTTTTTTAGCAAGGCATATTGGATGGTTTTAGCAGGACAAGTGGTCCGGGTTCGGTCCAGGCAGTATCTCGTGGAAGAGGTGCGGGAAGGTCTTACCAAGAAGCAAGATACCCTGGTGTGCCTGTCCTGCCTGGAGGACGATGCCCTCGGTGAACACCTCGAAGTCCTCTGGGAACGAGAGGTTGATGCCCAGGAGATGGGCGGCAGGACCTGGGAAAGCGTCGCCAAGCGCGGGTTCGACGAGCCGCAAAAGTTTTCTGCCTACCTGCATACACTGCGCTGGAACTGCGTCACGGCTACCGACCCGAAACTGTTCCAGGCTCCCTACCGTGCGGGCATCGAGGTCAAAGCCTACCAGCTCGCTCCGCTCCGGAAAGCCCTGCTGCTACCTCGGGTAAATCTTTTTATCGCCGACGATGTCGGGCTCGGCAAGACAATCGAAGCGGGCCTCATCCTGCGCGAGATGCTGATGCGCCAGAAGGTGCGCCGGGTTGTAATCTGCTGCCCGCCCTCGGTAGTGCGCCAGTGGGCCGAGGAGATGGAAAGCCGGTTTGGGCTCGTTTTCCAGGTCTTCGACCGGCAATTTGTTTCTGAACGCCGTCAGGAGCGAGGCTGGGGAGTGAATCCCTGGACTACCCACAGCCGCTTCATCATTTCTCAGGCCCTGCTGCGCGACGAAGCTTACGCAGAGCCGATGCGTGCCTGGCTGGGAGACTTCTGTGCGGGCTCGATGCTCATCCTTGACGAGGCCCATAACGCTGCCCCGGCGAGCGGCACGAAGTACGCCGTCGATTCGCAACTCACGGGAGTAGTGCGAGGGTTGGCCCCTCGCTTTGAACACAAGCTTTTCCTCTCGGCCACGCCTCACAATGGGCACTCCAACAGCTTTGCGGCTCTGCTGGAGATGCTCGACCCCCAACGTTTCTGCCGCGGAGTGACAGTCAAAAGTGCAAAGCTCGACGCGGTGATGGTGCGCCGCCTCAAGAGCGACCTCAGAGAAATCGGCGAAGAGTTCCCCGAACGCAAGGTGATCGCCATCCGGCTCGACGGCCTGGATAAAGACGCCCCGGAACTGTTGCTCTCGCGGCTGCTTGCCGAGTACCGCAGGCTCCGCGAATCGAAACTCAAGGATGCACCCCGCTCGCGGACCAACGCGGCGATGCTCGTGCTCACGTCGCTTCAGAAACGGCTACTCTCTTCTATCGAAGCTTTTTACCGGACGCTGAATGTGCACCGGGCAACATTGGTGCGTCAGGCTCAGACCGGGAACGCCCCCACCGCTCACAACCTGTCGCTGTTGCTTGGGGGGGTCGGCCCTGACGACGAGCGGGCCGAACTGCGCGAGGAGGAGGTGAGTGCTGAGGAGGACGCCCAGATGGAGCGGGCGACCGCTGCGGGTAACTGCAGAGCGAGGACGCAAGACGACGAATCGGAGGCGGACAACGGCAGTTCCCAGGGCTGCAGAAGGACAGGATAGTCTGACCCTGGGGTATCGAGTCGAACCATAGCGCTCCTGAAGTCATCGTGTCCGCCAGCGGGCGTTTTCTGCGAGCCACAAAAGCTTCTGTGCCGGCCAGACAACGTTTGTGAATGAGCCGAAGGGCGAATATGGCAGGATAGGCACGACTAAGCAGTACCACCCGTGGCTGAGACCGAACGCCGCCCTTTTGATACCAGCCTCCAGGGACTCGCCGCTCTCTACAGCCAACACTTCCTCACCTGGTTGCGTGGGCCGCAAGCAGTCTGGCAACAAGAACTCAACTCGGTCATCGTCGCCCAACAGCGCCGCGCCGACTTTCTCATCCGCTACATCGACAGTGAAGGGCAAGAACGCCTCCTCCATGTGGAATTTCAAACGGTTGTGCAAAGGGGCGGAGTACGCGAAGACCTGCCGACGCGCATGGCCACCTACGCGGCTTTCGTGCTCAACCGTTACGGTCAGGTGCCCGACCAGGTACTGGTGTTGCTGCAAAACACCGCTGCACCGCGCCGAATACCGGACCACTTCGCCCAGGGTAGGATGCGAGTCGAGTACCAGATAGTGCGCCTCTGGGAGCAAGACCCGGAAGTGAGCCTGGCGAGCGGCCTGGTGGGCTTGATGCCGCTGGTGCCGCTGATGCGCTCTACCGACATCGAAGCGTCGCTGACAGCCTGCGTCGAGGTCATCGAGTCGGAGATAGAATCACAGCAAGAGCGCAACGAAGTGCTGGCGGTAACAGGCTTGCTGGCCTCGTTGCGAGACCGGCAAAGAGTAGCGGAGTTTTTCCGAGGGAGGTCGCTGATGAACTTGTTGCAACAGACGCCATTGTTCCAGGAGTTGACCCGAGACATCGTGCTCGAAGCAGAGCAACGCGGAGAGCAACGCGGAGAGCAACGCGGAGAGCAACGCGGAGAGCAACGCGGGGAGCAACGTGGCAAAATTTATACCCTCCTACGCCTGCTCGACCGCAGGCTTGGACCTGTGCCCGACGATCTGCGGCAGCAACTGCAGCAGATTGCCGATCCCGAACACCTGGAAAGACTGATCGACGCCGCAGTTGAATCCGCCACGCTGGATGAGTTTCGTACTGGCCTCTAGTCGCCACGACGAAGTACCGGCGGTGACAGGCTTGGTAGAACTGGGCGAGGAGGTAGAGGCGTGATATGCCTCTACAGACCTAATACGCGCATAAAATAATCCGATGGTCCTGACCTGGGGAGAAAACATGCACAGCATCCAACGAAAATTCCATATTGGTAGCGATGGTCTCCTGCAAATTCATTTACCTGAAGTACGGGATTCGGACATCGATGTTGTGATTGTCTACCGAACTAGCTCTCCAGAGCATAGTGAAGCAGTACCCCCTACCAAGTTTTACGGTTGTATCCAGGATGAGACCTTTGTAAGGCATCCCCAGAATGAACAGCCTGAACGCGAATCATTCTAATGAGATATCTGCTTGATACTAATGCCTGCATCGTTTATCTGAAAGGGAACAACTCCAATATCCAGCAGAGACTCCATGCTATTTCTATCCAGGAGTTAGCTGTATGTTCGATTGTCAAAGCAGAACTTTCTTGCGGAGCCATGAAAAGTGCCCATCCGGAGCGCAACTTCATGCTACAACAAGCATTCTTGCAGCAATTTTTCTCATTTCCTTTTAATGAC
This sequence comes from Gloeobacterales cyanobacterium ES-bin-141, assembly GCA_014380935.1. Classification (GTDB taxonomy): domain Bacteria; phylum Cyanobacteriota; class Cyanobacteriia; order Gloeobacterales; family Gloeobacteraceae; genus JACMIX01. The sequence goes on from JACMIX010000067.1 coordinate 3,510, forward strand.
CTCGCAGCTGTTACCTCTGGCAAAATTCGGGCAGGACTAGAATCCAGGGGCACTCCGATTGGAGCTTACGATTTACAAATTGCAGCTATCGCTCTGGCAAATAACTTGATCTTGGTGACGCATAACATCCGTGAATTTAATCGGATAAATGACTTGCAGGTTGAAGATTGGGAGTCCACCTGAAAGACCACACTCACCCAAAAAATGAGAATCGAGCACGAAGCTGAGGCCTTCGATCTCCCCGACGTAATCTTCGGGAACCGCGTCCGAACGAACTGTCCAGGACAACTTACACCTCCTGCGACAGCTAGAACTGGTCAGTTCTTTAGGCAAGAGCCGAGGGGCTCGCTGGTCGCTCAGCCAACCCGCCTGACCAGTGTGAGGTGCGCTTTTATTCCGCGTCATTCCGCGTCATTCCGTGCAATTCCGCGCCATTGCTTGGCATCGCTGGGTACTTACCACACAAAAAATCGAAGCGGTTCCGACCCGACCGCGCTGGGTAA
>JACMIX010000525.1 GCA_014380935.1 Gloeobacterales cyanobacterium ES-bin-141
CCGTTGGCCGCCTGAAGCTCCGTGTTGTTCAGGAAACGACCCTGACCGTCTGCGGATGCAATAACTTCGGTGATAACTGTTTTCATGGTGTGGCTCTCCCTGAGAATTTACGAGATGGATGCAGCAGCTTTGTCGAAGTAGGTTGCAGCTTCGTTGACAAGCGCGCTGCAATCACCCTGGGTGACCTTGGTGGGGTCGTTGATCTTGCCGAGGGCGGCATCCTTCATCAGTTGGACGGCACGAGCCACGGAGCGGGTCGGGGTGCCGAGTGCGTTGTAGGTCTCTTTGAGGCCATTGAGGCAACGGTCTTCGAGGACACTTGCATCACCAGCCAGAAGCGAGTAGCTCACATAGCGCAGGATGATTTCCATGTCGCGCAGGCAAGCAGCCATGCGACGGTTCGGGTAAGCGTTTCCGCCCGGACGGATCAGGTCGGTTTGCTCGGCGAACAGCTTGTGGGCTGCTTCTGAGATGATCTCAGCTGCGTTGCTGTTGATGGCGTTGACTGCGTCGAGGCGCTTGTTGCCTTCTTTGACCAGGTTGGTCAACTGGTTGAGCTCTTGCTCATTCAGGAAGGAACCCCGAAGATCCGCATTGACAATGGCTCTGGTAAATACGTCTTGCATTCCATGCTCTCCTTATCACTTGCAAAAGGTTTGCGAGCGAGACACTTGATTTAGAGAAAGACTCTTTAAACTGGCTGGCCTGAAAAGCAAAATGAATGACACAAAATAGGAGTACGGTTTACAGGTGAACCGCATTTTAGGCGAAGGGCAAAATCTAAACCGAGGCTAGCCCGGCACACTGCTGATTTCGCTCCCCTATTTTCGAGTCTTGAGCTAGGAACTAGCCAACTAACGAATCTTTCCTAGGTTAGGTTTTAACATGGAAGTTGCGTCGTGATTCGTTAAAAAATATAAACGAGTCGGGTGCTAAAAAAACCGAAACTATTGCTACGAGAAGTTTGTAGCGACTTGGAGTCTCAAAAAATATTAGCCAACCGATGGGTCAAAACGTGCGGTAGCGCTTGATTTCCTCAGCAGAAGCATTGGCAAGGCATTGTGCATGGATCTGTTCGAGGTCGCGCAGGTATTCCACATCCTGCGCGAGTACTGGACTCTCCCTGGTTGCCTCGATGAAAGCTTTTTGGGCTCGCAGCGGTAGCTTGCGGAAGATGGCCAGGCGGTTCTGGCTCGAACTCATATCAATTGCCCTGCATGTATATCAACTACTTCGGCAGCAAAATCTTGCAGCTTGGTGAAGTGGAAGGCACCGGAATAGGAGCCCCAAACTTGCTCATCGGTTTGAGGGTCGAGGCCCCGGTCCCAGCTGATAAATGCATTGGCCCGCACGGTCGCTTCGCTGGCAAGGTAGGTATCCTGGCCTTTGCGGAAGATCCGGCAGCACTTGCCGGGAATCATGCGTCCCTCGAATGCGTCTGCTACATGGTCGAAAACCATCGTACAGCCGGGGAGTTGCTCGATTTGGTCACGCGTGAGGGTTGCGAGGCGCTCGGGTTCTCGACAGGCCCCCAGGTAAGCCGCCGGGTCCTTGAGGACGAAGTTTTCGCTCTCGATGCGGCCATCACGCTCGACCAGGTGCAACACGCGTACCCGGTAGGGTCGCTTCCAGTCATAATCATCGGCTTGCTCGGAGTAAAAACCGACGCCGTCCAAGACATGCCAGGGCAGGGGGCGAATACACAGGCGGATGTGGGAGAACCAGGCCGGGGAGGCAAAGGCCTGCTCCCGGTTACTGAATTCCCCCGCAAGCCAGGTTGCCAGGGTCAGTAACTCCGTGGACATCACGAGACCTCGACTAACTTTGCATGGCTCCGATGACGTAATCGAAGTAAGGCGCTGCCACCTCGGCTTCATCGGGACTGAGCAGAGCCAGTGCCCCCTGCCTCATTAGGCGCACAGACTCGATCATGCCAGGAATGGGGACTTCGAGGATCCGGTACATCTCGGTGATGCCGACCAGACCAATGGTTTCGACCGGGTCGGTATTACCCGCCACGATCGAGTAGGTGATGAGGCGGTAGTACCAGTTAAGGTCACGCAGGCAACTGGCGGTACGCTTTTCTCCATAGGCGTTGCCGCCGGGAGCGATGAAGTCGGGGCGTTTCTGGAACAGCTGCTCGCCCGCTCCCTTAACTACCTTCTCGCTCGCCTCGCTGAGGGTCTGGGCGACTTTGAGTCGCATGTTGCTGGTGTCGATGAAGTTGCGCACCGCATCCAACTCTCCGGTCGTCAAGTAACGCAGTTGTTCATCGGCGCTCTTGATTGCATTTAACACGACGCTCATGTGGTTTCTCCTTTGACTCGGGTAGGTGAGGTACTCACCGGTAGACTGCCTTCCGGCCTGGATCCGAAAATGCTGCGTCAATTCACATATTCATTTAATGGGCTTCTGCCGGAGCTTGCAAGTCCAGATCCAGTTGCAGCATAAAGTGACGCAGCATTTTACGCACATCTGCAAGCCCTTCCGGGAGGGGATGGTCGGCGAGTAACGCCCCGACACTCCGGCGACCGTTGCAGCCATCTAGGAAAGCAACTTCTGTCTCGCTCAGATTGACGACCTCATATTCGTGATCAAAGAGCTGCTGTGCGGGCCAGGGCTTGAGGTAGGGACTGCGGTGGGCAAGCGCGTCCAGGAGACGTGTGTCTGTCCACTGCGTCATGGCGAGGGGCGGGCGGCCCAGGAAAAACTCGTAATGGGAAACGCTCGGGTCAAGCAGTTCGATGAGTCGCAGGCGCGTGCGCATGTCCAGAGAGTCGGCCTGTTCTACGAGCCAGGGTGCCCGGCCGAGCAGGCGCTCGGTTGACCAGAAATTGGGATTGGAGAAGCCCATGAAGGTCAGTCCCGAGTGGTCGATGAGTTCAAAGAGAGTCGGGATGGTATAGCAGATTTCTTGAACCTGGACGTACATATCGACAAAACAGGCATCGTCCCGATTCTCAAGCACCCAACGTTCGCGCTCGGCCTGTACGAGCCGGTTACTCTCGGGCAGTGTATTGAAGAGTTCTCGTCCGATACGAAGACCATTTTCGAGCGATCCGGACTCGGCGCGCAGGAGACGAATGGCTTCTTGCATCAACCGGATCTCCCAGCGACCCAGTTCACCGTAGACAAACAGGTGCATCAGCCCACCGGGGGCGAGTTTGTCCGCTAAAGCGCGCAGGCCCGCCACCGGATCTTCCAGGTGATGGAGGACCCCCACGCAGTTGATGAAATCGAAGCCCCCCTCCAGCTGACCCACGTCCAGCAGAGTCATCTGGGCAAGTTCTACGTTGGAGAATTTCTCGCACCGCTGGCGTGCCACCGCGAGCGAAGCAGCACTTAAATCGATGGCGGTGACGGTCGCGCGGGGATTCTGGTAGGCGAGGTACTCGGTCCCCACACCCGTTCCACAACCGGCGTCGAGGATTCGGATGTCTTCGTGCCGGGGCCGTCTGCCCAGACAAAAACTATGGGCAAAGCTCCAACTCCAGCGCCAGTTCCAACCGGGTGGGGGAGTCTGGGTCACCGGGTCGGGCGGGAAGGGAAAACGTTCATAGAGGTCCTGGACAGAGCGGGTGATATCCATAGCAGTCCATTATGGGCCGTGCAGGTCTTCTCTAAGGTTCAAACGCCTTCAGGGCTTCATAAACCTGCTCCAGTACGGGTGCCCACTCCCCCGGACGGGGCTGTCGAAACAAGCGCGCCGTAGGATACCAGGGACTGTCTTCCCGTCCCAGTAGCCAGCGCCAATCGGGGACACAAGGGAGCAGCACCCAGGTTGGTTTGCCCATGGCACCCGCCAGATGCGCAACGGACGTGTCTACTGTAATGATCAGGTCGAGTTGCGCGATAGCCCAGGCCGTGTCGCCGAAATCCTCAAAATGGGAGCCCAACTCAACAATTTGTCCCTGGTAGGGCTCCAGGTCCGCGAGCCGCTCTCCCCTATACAAGGAGAAAAAAGACGCGCCCGTCCTCAGTAGTGGTTCGAAGTGAGCTAGGGGACAGTAACGCTTGTAATCGAGGGAGTGTCTGAATTTTGCCGACCAGACCAGACCGATCTTGAGACCCGATGCCCGGGATAGGTGCGCCTGTTGGGCCGGGGGTAGACGGCAGGCCGGGGCTCTCAAGTAAGAAACAGTCGCCGGGATGGTATCCAGCCGTGTACTGAAGCGATGAGGCAGGCTCATCATCAGCACATACGCGTCAAAATCGGGCAGAGCACTGCCCGAGGCGACCACATCGTCAATCCCGGCGCACGAGGCCAGTAAGGACGTGAGCGAGGGATCGCACGCGACTACGACCCGTACCCCCTGCGCTTTGACCAGGGGCGCGTAACGGATGAACTGGAGCGTATCTCCCAGCCCCTGCTCGCTGTAGAGCAGAATCGTTCCCAGTCCGGGAGAGCCGTCCCAGACTGGCCGCTCAGAAATGTCCGCCGGAAGCTGCTGATGCCATCGCCACTCGTACTCGGCCCATCCTGCCTCCAGATCACCGGTTAGAAGCAGGGCAAGTGCATAGTTGCAGTGGGTCTGGGCTGCTTGTGGTTTGAGCCGGAGAGCCTGGCGGTAAGCGTCCAGGGCCGGGGTGAACCGGCTCAATTCCAAAAGCGTGCCAGCCAGGTTGTCGTGCGCCTCTGCGTAGTCAGGCTTGAGGGACAGGGCCTGTCGATAGCGAGCCTCGGCCATCTCCAGCTTCTGCTGGGCCATCAGGACCCGGCCCAGGTTGTAGTGGAACTGAGCTGAATCGGGTCTGAGGGCGATGGCCCGATGGCAATTGGCAGCGGCCTCTTCTAAATTCCCTTGCGTTTCAAGCAAGACGCCCAGGTTGTTGTGCGCCTCCGCCAGATCTGGCTTGATCACCAGGGCGCGCCGGTAACAGGCGACTTCCTCCGCTGGTTCTCCCTGGGCCTCCAGGATGATACCCAGTTCGTTGTGTGCCTCGGCAAAATCGGGCACCAGGGCCAGGGCGGCTCGATGACTGGTAGCAGCCTGCTGTAGCTCTCCCTGCCGGTTCAAGACAAGGCCCAGATTATAATGCGCTTCCGCGTAGCCGGGTCTGAGGGCCAGGGCCTGCCGGTAGGAAGCCGCTGCCTCGTCCAGTTTCTCCTGGGCTTCAAGAAATCTTCCCAGGGTATAGTGTGCCTCTACAAACCCGGGATCGCTGCGGGTGGCCCGGGTGGCAAAATCGACGGCGGTAGCCGTGTCACCGCGCTGACACACCAGCACGCCGAGGTTGAGCAGAGCGTCCGGATGCCCCGGCTGTACTTGCAGAATTTGCTGAAGGATAGCCTCGGCTTGTGACCACTGACCTGCCTGGCAATACTGCAACGCAAGCTCCAAAGCACCCCCCAGGTCTTCAGGGGTAAGCTTTCGTGGGTTGGCTTGTGCCCCGGCAGGCGGGCCAAAACCTCTGGGTTTTTTCATCGGTGATTCTCCGGCAAAGCAGTCTCGACACCTGGGCGGACAGCGGCATAACTACCAGTAGTACGGTTTCATGCTTAAGAACGGGTTATAACGCGGGGTCCACAGGTGCTAACCCCGGTTGCGGGTACGGGTTTTAAGTGCCCGGAGTCTAACCTAAAATGAAGCTTGGAGGAGGTGGTGAGGTGGTCGCAGGCGGGTTACGCTCGCTTGAGGAAAGTCCGGGCTCACCAACGAGCAGGTTGCTGGGTAACGCCCAGTGCGCGTGAGCGTGAGGATAGTGCCACAGAAACATACCGCCGATGGCTTTGCAAAAAG